>JAZADA010000527.1:0-18963 GCA_036124135.1 Planctomycetota bacterium
GGTGGACGGGCTGAAATTGTCGATGCCGTGCAGTTGCTGGCAAAACAAGTGCAGGCGGGAGAGTTGATGCCAGCAGAAATAACGGAGGACCGGATTTCGGGAGCCCTCTACACGGCCCAGATGCCGGAACCAGACCTCTTGATCCGAACTGCTGGTGAGATGCGGATCAGTAACTTTCTGCTGTGGCAGATTAGTTATGCGGAATTATGGATCACGCAAAAGTGTTGGCCGGAGTTTATGGAAGAAGACCTGCACCAGGCGATCGAGACGTTCGTTCATCGAGAACGACGTTTTGGTGGGCTGAGTATTGAAAGCAAATAATCTGTCGACCAGGAGACCATGATTGTGTTGCGTTGGCGATTACTTTCTGCCTCGATCATCATTTCCCTACTACTGGGTTTCATTTTCCTGGATTATCACCGTCTCGGCGATACGCCGACAGGGTTGTGGATGATTCCATTGCTGCTGGTGGTTACCACGCTGGCGACTTCCGAGGCGCTAACGTTGTTGAAGTCCGGTAACCTGGAACCGGTACCCTGGGCCGTTTATGGTGGCACCTTGATGGTTGTCATGGGTTCGTTGTTACCGATTCTTTATGAGCTTTCGGGATCCGTCTATCCTCCGGACTGTCCTTTTGGCCAGCTGGGTTGGGCGACGATCATGACGGGCACTGCCTTGATTGTCCTGTTTGTTTCAGAGATGTTGCGTTACGAGGAACCTGGGCGTGTCATCATGCACGTGGCGACCGGGTTGCTGGTCGTCGTTTATGTCGGAGTATTGCTCAGCTTCCTGGTGGCGCTGAGGAGATTTCACCCGGACCATCACTGGGGCATGATTGCCCTGATTTCACTGGTCGTGATCGTGAAAGTTTCAGACAGCGGGGCGTACTTCGTGGGTCGGTCGCTGGGGCGGCGCAAGTTGGCACCCAGGTTAAGTCCCAAGAAAACGATTGCGGGGGCCGTGGGTGGACTGGTGTTCGGGAGCCTGGCGTCAGTGGTTTATTTCTGCTGGTTAGTGCCATGGATCTTTGGCATGGGAGCAGACTCCGTTACGGCTGTTGACTGGTGTTGCTGGGTTTTTTACGGTTTGATACTGACGCTGGCTGGCATGGTCGGTGATCTTGCCGAGTCATTGTGGAAACGAGATGCTCAGCAGAAAGACTCCAGTGGCTGGTTACCAGGACTGGGGGGCGTATTGGACATCCTGGATTCTTTGTTAGTGGCTGCTGTACCGGCCTATCTTTGCTGGGCACTGGGGTTGGTGGGACCTGTTTGAACCGGCAAGTTGACTTCGACCGGTTAATCGGATTGTTCCAAGTTGCCGACTGGTCATGGGTTAGGGATAAAGCCGGGATTCTTAGGTTTCACAAGTCGATGGATGGGGTATAGTTGAACTGTTGATCGTGCATCTTGGCCGGTCCTTTTGCTCTCAATCAAGGCGATCATTCATTCGCTATGTTCGAAGCTACGCTTTCCTTATCGCAGCCAAAACAGTTGCTTACCTTGTTTGGTGCCCGCGATCAAAATCTGCGCCTGATCCGTGACGCCCTGGGCGTTTCGATCACGCATCGCAATGGCCAACTGCACGTCTTTGGTGATGAAAAGACAGTGGCCCAGGCCACGCACGTACTGGAACAGATGCGGGGCCTGGTCGAGCGACAGGAAACCCTGTCATTGGAAGAAGTGGAAGAGGTTTTATCGCGTGCCACGGGGACCTGGTCTCATACGGAAATGTTGGTTGATGTTTTTGAACCGACGCAGCAGGTCCGTCCTCGAACACCTGGCCAGGGCCGTTACATGCAGGCCATTCGGGATCACGAGTTGGTTTTTGCGGTCGGACCGGCTGGAACTGGTAAAACCTACCTTGCCGTGGCGATGGCAGTCGAGGCATTGAAGCAGCAGCAGATCAAGAAAATCGTGTTGGTTCGCCCGGCTGTCGAGGCGGGCGAAAGCCTGGGATTCCTGCCGGGAGATTTCCAGGCAAAGATTAATCCTTACCTGCGACCGTTGCTCGATTCCCTGCACGCAATGATTGATCACGAACAGATTAGACAGTTCATGGAGCAGGAAGTGATCGAGGTCATTCCCCTGGCTTACATGCGTGGACGGACGCTCAACGATGCTTTTATCATCCTGGACGAGGCGCAGAATGCCACGGTTGCCCAGATGAAAATGTTCCTGACACGGATGGGAGAAGGGTCCAAGATCGTGGCTTCTGGAGACGTGACCCAAATGGACCTGCCGCACACCTCTCGCAGTGGCCTCACCGATGCCGTCGTACGCCTCAAAGATATCGAGGGCATTGCCCAGGTCACCTTGACAGGCAATGACATCGTTCGTCATCGGCTTGTACAGGAAATTGTTGAAGCCTATGAAACGGCTTCTGTTTCACCCCGTTCATCATCTCGACGGAAATGAGTTGCGACTCATTTGAGCGTTTTATTCCATGTCAACAGGTAGTCCAAAACGTCAGCTGATGGATCGCACGGGATCGTTTTCCCTGCCGCCCAGTCAGTGGGTGCGCACACTGGAATACCTGCAACGCGCAGGCGTTTGGTTGAGGATCGCCATGTGCCTGGTGGCAGCGATCATGATGTGGTGGTTAACCAGTGGTTGGAAGAAGCCGTTTCCGTTTCGCCAGGGTTACATCCCGGATCGCGATATCGTCGCCAGTCTACAGTTTGCCGTTAGTGATGCGGAGGCAACGAATAAGCAACGAGAGCAGGCGAGACGCGAGACGTTCTGCGTTTACGAGCATGACCAACAGCAGATAGACGAGTTGCGGCAGGGGTTGCAGGACAAGGTGTTTACCGTGATTCGAGCTGCATCGTTTGAGGAATTGGACAGGCAGGTCTGGTCCGAGTTCTTCGCGCCGGACACGATGTCGGATCGGCAACAAGTCGACCCGGTAGAGGTATCACCCCTGTTCAAGGGAATGACCGAGGCACAGGTTTTCGAGATGTTCCAGGCATCGTTCGCTGATGACATGAACCTGTCAAGTTTTTCGCGAGCCATTGAAAGAGCCTTTGAGGAGATCGAAAAAGACGGTCTCCTGGAGAACCTGGAACACGCGCTGGAAGATGGCAGCCAGATCACGATCCTGGTTTATCCGCGAGACAACGTGGAGGACCAGCACCAGGTCGAGGTGAAGGATGTTCGCATCCCGGAGGTAACCGGGATGCTGGACTCCCGGGTTGGCCAGGAAATTGAGGACCTGTCCATTACGAATCAACAGGCAGCGCATGTTTCGGTGCTGGTTAACCACTGGTTGAAACAACAGCGGTTGCCTGTCACCCTGAAGCTGGACAAGGATCGGACGGAAGAGGAATACGATCATGTCATGAAACGTGTCGGTGAGGCCAGGCTGGTGTACCGACCTGGAGATCGCCTGGCCGAGGGGGGCAAGCCATTATCCAGCCAGGACCTGGAACTATTGCGATCCGAGTACCAGTTCCAGGTAGAACAGGCTGGTTGGCCCAGGATCGTTTTCTGTAGCGTGGCATTTTTTGGCATGTACTTGGCGATCTATATTCTCTGTGGTTCTTATATTTATTTTCATGAGCCGCGTATCCTGGCGGATTTTCGACGCCTGGTAACGTTGCTGGCCCTGGTGGTGATCACCGGGAGCCTGATGCATGTTGCAGCACGTGATAATTGGCGAATGGAGATCGTCCCGGTCGTCCTGTTTGCCATGACCGTTACCATTGCTTACCACCGGGAGTTGGGACTGTTGCTGGCCACGACGGTTTCCCTGGCGCATGCGGTGTGCCAGGGTTACGCGTTAACCGAATGGTTGATCCTGGTTTCCGCGATAGCCGCCAGCGCCCTGATGCTGGGACGCATTCGTAGTCGAACCAAGTTGATTTACGTGGGACTGTGCGTGGGTGTTGTCGTGATCCTGACCACGCTGGGCGTTGGTTCACTCGTGGGACAGATGTTTGGTGCCTCGGATGTTTCCGTTTTTACGGGTGCAGACAGTGTGACCGCGGTTAAAGGATTGTCATTTGCCAGTGGCCTTATGCAGGGCGCTTTCTGGTATGGAGGCTGTGTGGTCCTGGCCGGTTTCCTGATGACCGGCTTGTTGCCTGTCGTGGAGTGGGTCTTTGATGTGCAAACCGATATCAGCCTGCTGGAACTGGGCGATGCAGCGCATCCATTGCTGCAGGAATTATCACGACGAGCCCCGGGTACCCATAACCACTCCATGAACGTAGCCTCGATCGGTGAAGCTGCTGCCGATGCGATTGGTGCCAATAGCCTGCTGGTTCGGGTGGGAGCTTATTTTCATGATATCGGTAAGATGCTCAAGCCAGGTTACTTCGTGGAGAACCAGGGGGCCGAGGAGAATCGGCACGACTCGTTATTGCCGGCCATGAGCAGTCTCGTGATTATCGCCCACGTGAAAGATGGCGCGGATCTTGCTGAGCACCATAACCTTCCCCAGGCGATTATTGATTTCATCGAACAACATCACGGAACCACGCTGGTCGAATTCTTTTACCGTGAAGCGGAGAAGCTCAGCGAGGACGATCCAGATGGTACGGAGACCGATGAGGCTAATTTCCGTTACCCGGGTCCCAAGCCTCAGTCGCGTGAAGCCGGTATCATGATGTTAGCGGACGCCGTGGAGAGCGCCAGTCGTTCCCTGGTTGATCCAGCCCCGGCGAGGATCGAGAGCATGGTTCGGGAGATAGCTGGCAAACGCCTGGCGGATGGTCAGTTTGATGATTGTGGACTGACGCTGCAGGAATTGCACCAGATCGAAAACAGCCTGATTAAATCTTTAGCTGCCGTGTATCATGCTCGCGTGAAGTATCCGGACCAGGAACACACTGCGTAAACCAGGGAGCCAGGAGTTTGATACAGATTGAACTGACCAATCAACAGGAGAGTCATCCTGTGGAGTCAGCAAGACTGGTAGCTGCCGTCCGGCAGGTACTGGAAGGGGAAGGGCTGGAACGAGCTGAAATCAGTATCGCGGTTGTTGATGACGTCACCATCCATCGGCTCAACGTGCAGTACCTGCAACACGATTATCCGACCGATGTGTTGAGTTTTATCCTGGAGCAGCAGCCGGGATACGTTGACGGTGAATTGATCGTGAGTGCAGATATGGCGGTGACCGAGTCAGCGCGTTATGGTTGGTTGCCAGCTGACGAACTGCTCCTCTACGTGATTCATGGTACCCTGCACCTGGCCGGTTACCTGGACGGAACCCATGAAGAACGTGAAAAGATGCGGGGCCGCGAGGACCATTACCTGGCCCAGCATGGTCTGCAACCCCACCATTTGCCGGTGGATTCAGTCGATCCCACATCCGAGGTTTGACCAAAATCCCCGGATTGTTTAAACAGGACACCACGGTAAGGGTGCAACAGCCATGGTGCTGTGATCGTGACATCGTGGTTTGCCGAGATGCAATCAAGGAGAATCATTACTCGTGCTCACAGCGGAAGGCGCTTGGTGGCTGATAGTTGCTGGTTGGTTCGTGACAGCCCTGGGCGCCCTGGGTACGCATGTCTTGCGTGATTTTTCGCGGCACCAGTTGGAAACGTATTGCCGTCGTCGTGGTAAGCCTGATCGCTTCAAGCGGTTCCTGGCAGGGCATGACCAAGCCGCCCTGGCGACGGAAAATCTACAGGTAGTGGGTTCGATCCTGCTGGTCGCAGGATGGATATTGTCCGGCTTGATTCCGCTGGCCCTCAAGGGCGGATGGGAATCGTTGAGCTGGAGTGGTCGCCACGGCTTGGAACAGCTGCTGTTCGTGATGCTCTTGTTGGCGACTCTGATCTGGATTCCCCGCGCCGTGGTTCGCGTCTGGTCGGCGCCGTTGATCTATCATGGCTGGTTCGTATGGTGTTTCATCGAGCGGCTTCTTTTGCCCTTGACCGCGGGTGTCTATTTCGTGGATACGGTCATCAATCGGTTGGCTGGTAAAGAAGACGACCAGGAAGACGAGGAAGAGGCATTTGAGGATGAGATCCGTACCATTGTTAGTGCAGGTCTGAAGGAAGGATTGCTCGAGGAGGATGCTCGCGAAATGATCGAGGGGGTGATTGAACTGGGAGATGCCGACGTTCTCGATATCATGACACCTCGATCCGAAATAGATGCACTGGATGCCTCGCTGAGTTGGCCGGATGTTTTGCGATTTGTCGTGGACGTGGGGCGGACACGTATTCCCGTCTTCGAGGAAAAACTGGATAACATCATTGGGATTTTGTACGTGAAGGACCTTTTCCCGGAATTGAACAAGCATCCTGCCGGCTTGCAGATCCCGCTGGCACAACTGGTACGGGAGCCCTGGTTTATTCCAGCTACCAAGGCAGTCGACGAGTTGTTGCGGGAATTCCTGCGAACACGCAATCACATGGCTGTTGTCGTGGATGAATATCGGGCTGTTGCGGGGGTTGTAACCATCGAAGATGCTCTCGAAGAAATCGTGGGTGAAATCGTTGACGAACATGACAAGGAAGAGGCGGACGAAATCATGATCGTGGACGACCAGACCATTGATGTGGTGGGCCGGACTCACATCGATGAAATCAATGAACGCTTCGGTTGGGGACTTTCTGAGAGCGATGATTACGATACGGTGGGGGGGCTTATTCTGCGGCAACTGGGGTACATCCCTCAAGCCCAGGAAGAATTGCAGGCCGACGGGTTGAAAATTACCGTCTTGGAAGTGTCGCGACGACGAATTGAACGTGTTCGGCTACAGCAACCTGGTGACTCGATGCGAGAAACGGCCTGATACCATGTCCAGTGAAAAGAGTCGTGCCCTGATTTTGCGCCTGGTGGATTTCAGCGAGTCGAGTTGCGTGGTCACGTTATTCACGGAACGTTTTGGTAAGATAGCCGCTTTAGCGAAGGGGGCTCGACGTCCCAAGGGGCCCTTTGAGTCTGCTCTTGACCTGCTGGCAATCTGTCGCATAGTCTTCCTCCACAAATCGTCTGACACCTTGGACTTGTTAACAGAAGCGAAGCTTGAAAAACGGTTTCGTGCGTCGACCCGCGACCTATCACGTTTGTATGCCGGGTACTACGTAGCGGAACTGCTCAATGAACTGACCGATATAGCGGACCCGCACCCGGAGTTGTTTGAAGCGGCCATTTTCACGTTGGCCGAATTGAACGCGGAGGCGGATGTTCTCACCACGATCGTGCGGTTTGAATTGACGACTTTGCGTCTGCTGGGGCATTTGCCAACATGGGACCAGTGTGCCGGATGTGGAGAGATCGTATCTGGTGATTCGAGGATTTCGTTCGGCCAGTTGGCGGGTGGTGTACTTTGCAATACCTGTCGAGTCGGGCAACGCGAGGTGGTTCGAATCAAGCCAGAGGTGATTCGTGTATTGAAGTTACTGTCAAGAGAGGATGAACCGACGGACACTTCCTGGAGCGTCGCAGCTAACTTGCGAGGTCCGGTGCGTGGTGTCTTGAATCGATATATTGCGAACCTGGTGGGCCATCGGATTCGCATGCATGATTATTTAGGGATGCTGGCTACGTGAACGGAGAATCACGGATGATTCTGCGGGCGTACCTGGCTATTATTATCAACAGGAGCAACAGGTTTCCATCTTAAGATCGCTCGACTGCACACGCAGTTAGCTGGTGACCTGTGGACAAGGATGTCCTCGATGAAAAGAGATTATTGCCCGCCGTGGGTTAGGGTGGCCATGGTCAGTATGCTGGCGTGTAGTGGCTGCACTCGCTTCCAGAAAGATGCCCCGTCAGTGACCGGGTTTGGGCTCCTGCACCGTAACGTGGAAAGCACGAAACTACCGGCCGTGAGCCAGGTGAATCATGAACAGGCCGTGACGGAATCTGTGAGCGAAGAAAAACGCGATGAGTCCTCCGGCCAATTCCTGGAACGACAGATTAACTGGCTGAGAGGGCGTGGAGAAGACGAGCAGGCTGCAGTTAGGTTGCTCGCAGAGGCTGAGCAGATTTACAACCGGGCCACCAATGCCCGGGCCACGGGTAACGGAGTCAATGCGACCGAGGAGATCGAGGAACTCTACCGGAAGGCTGCTGAAATCTATGACCTGGCCGCTCAACGCTGGCCAGATTCTGCCCTCGAGGAAGATGCCATGTTCATGGCAGCCGAGTCATATTTCTTTGGCAAGCTTTACCCGGAAGCAGACGAACGTTTTGAACGCGTGGTGACGAACTTTCCCAAGTCACGTTACCTGGATCGTGTGCAGCGACGTCGTTTCAGTATTGCCCACTATTGGCTCCAGGTTGACAAACAGGATCCGCAGATGTTCTACGAGTTCAACCTGACGGATGAAACACTTCCCTGGCGAGACCGGTTCAATTATGCCGTGCGTATCCTGGACCAGATTCGACTCGATGATCCTACCGGGGATATTGCTGATGATGCGACGGTGATGGCTGCGGATGCCTGCCTTGCAATCGGTCGCTATCAGCAGGCCGAAAACCTTTACAGCGATCTGATCAAGACGTTCCCCAGCAGCGAACACCAGTTCCATGCACATTGGTTGGCGATTCAGACCAAGTTGCGTCTTTACCGTGGACCCGACTATGGAGGTACGGCATTACTGGACGCAGAAAAATTATTGACCCAGTTGCGGCGCCAGTTTCCCCAGCAGATCCAGGATCGGCGCGAGGACGTGGTGCGTTTGCAGGCCGAGATCCACTACAAGAAAGCCGAACGTCAGTGGTCCGTGGCGGAGTTCTTTCATAGGCGGGCATCCTATGGCGCGGCGCGTATCTACTACCGTACACTTGTTGATGATTATTCCGACACGCCATTTGCGGCCAATGCTCGCCAGCGACTGGTGTCTACCGAGGGTAGACCGTCAAAACCAACTCAGCGTTTACAGTGGTTGGCAAACATGTTCGATGATAAAGAGGACATTGCTAAACTGCTGAAGGATGTACCAGCAAGCAACGAGTAGGAGTTAACGAGTTCGTGGAATTGATGACGAGTCCGTTGCGTTACGTCGGTTGGTCCCTGGTTGCCCTGCTACTGCACCTGGTGGGATGTGCAGGCTACCAGGTCGGGACCCAGACCCTTTATCGTCCTGACATCCGTACCGTCCACGTGCCGATGATCCAGTCCGATAGTTTTCGGCGCAACCTGGGTGAACAGCTGACCGAGGCCGTTTGCAAGCAAATTGAAAAGGTAACGCCGTATAAAATTGTCAGTTCGGGCAAGGCGGATACCATTCTCAATGGCCGTATCCTGGACCTGCGCAAACGAGTGCTGGCGGAGGATGCACTGGATCAACCCCGCAACGTGGAGGTCAATTACGTGGTCCAGGTCTCCTGGCTGGACCGCCAGGGCCAGAACTTGATTCGTCGCGCGGAGATCCCGCTTCCCGATCCGATGTTGCAGATCGGCCAGGAAGCCAATTTTGTACCGGAGTCGGGACAGTCATTGGCGACGGCACAACAGGAATTGGTCCGCAAAATGGCGCAGCAGATCGTTGCTCAAATGGAAATGCCTTGGTAGACCGCTTTTCACGATCAGGGATCTCCTGATAAGCTGGCCGCTATGACGTCGTCCAGCGAATTCTTCGATGTTTCTTCCGTGGCTAACTGTTGGAAGTTGCGCCGCCAGACGCTGGCTTACCTGGGACGACCGCTCTGGATGGGAATCATCAACGTGACGCCGGACAGTTTTTCAGACGGGGGTAAGTTCTGGGATACTGAGGCCGCGATCCAGCATGGCCTGGACCTCGTCAAGCAGGGCGCTGACTTGCTGGATATCGGCGGTGAAAGTACCCGGCCGTATTCTGACCCTGTCGCCGCGGATGAAGAAAAACAGCGTGTGATCCCAGTTATCGAGGCACTGGCTTCCCAGGTCGATGTGCCGATCTCGATCGATACCAGTAAAGCCTCCGTTGCAGAGGCTGCCCTGGATGCTGGAGCCGAGGTCATCAACGATGTAACGGGGCTGGCAGCGGACCCGGAGATGTTACCGCTGGCAGTTGATAGCAAGGCCGGTTTGTGTGCCATGCATATGCAGGGCAATCCGCAAACCATGCAGGACGCTCCGCATTACCAGAACGTGGTCGAGGAAATCTACGAATATTTACAGCAACGCCGGGATCACCTGGTCGATGCTGGTATCGATCTGCACCATGTTTGCCTGGATGTTGGCATAGGATTTGGGAAAAGCCATCA
Source organism: Planctomycetota bacterium (assembly GCA_036124135.1). Classification (GTDB taxonomy): domain Bacteria; phylum Planctomycetota; class Planctomycetia; order Pirellulales; family Pirellulaceae; genus JAZADA01. Next base: position 10,158 of record JAZADA010000527.1, read on the forward strand.
GCATAACCTGGATCTGTTGGCCCGGTGCCAGCGATTTCACCAGCTGGGTTGTCCCTTGCTGGTAGGCCATTCCCGTAAGGGGTTTATTGCCCATGTGCTTCAGGACAAGCAGACGGATCGTACCGCCGGTACGATCGGGGTGGCGCTGGCAGTTGCCCAACAGGGTGTCCAGGTGCTGCGGGTTCATGACGTGGCACCCGTGAGACAGGCCTGGTTGCTTTTTGAAGCCTGTCGCGGCGGAATGGATTTTTCCCCGGTTGAATAGCTTACCGATTCAAAGGGGAAAGCAGGTAAAATAGGGTCTTGTTGTCAACTGACCGACATTGACGGGAACCCCGTTTTTCCAGATACTTCCGCGTCCGTGGTCGAGTTCCGGCCTGGGGATCTACCTGTTCGGGACCGAAATGCGAGACGTATTTATTTTTCGTGGAGCGTGGCCATGTCGACAACAGATCAGCAAGACCTGGTTCAGTACTGTGAGCAGGTTGCCCAGGCGGCACGGCAAGCCTCGGTGGAAATGGTACGCTGTTCGATCGCCCAGCGCAACCAGTGGCTGACCGATTCCGCCAACCAATTACGAATGCGACTGGATGAGATCCTGGCAGCGAATCAAAAGGATCTCGAGGCAGCCCCTTCCTACGGATTAACGGATGCCCAGGTGGACCGCCTGGTCCTGAGCGAAGAACGTGTCTCTGGGATAGCCCAGGCCCTGGAAGAAATTGCCGCCCTCGAGGATCCGGTCGGTGAGGTGATTGAATCACGAGACCGTCCCAATGGTCTGAAAATCAACAAGGTTCGGGTTCCGCTGGGAGTGGTTTTCTTTGTTTACGAATCCCGTCCTAATGTTACAGCCGATGCGGCCGCCATCTGTATCAAGAGTGGCAATGCGGTGATCCTGCGTGGAGGCAAGGAAGCTGCTTACTCGAGTCGGGCGATCGTGGAGATCCTGACCGATACGGCCCGCCAGGTGGGTTTGCCGGAGAACACGGTGCAACTGGTGAAACCGTTGGACCGGGAAGCGGTGGGGCATTTTCTTCAACTGGATCAATACATTGACCTGGCCATTCCACGTGGTGGAGAGGGACTGATTCGGCGGGTTGCCGCGGAAGCTAAAATGCCGGTGATCAAACATTTTACCGGAAACTGTCATGTTTACGTCGACCAGGCAGCAGACCTGGAGATGGCTCGATCAATTGTTGTTAATTCCAAGTGCCATCGCCTGGGGGTCTGCAACGCCTGTGAATCCATGTTGGTCCACGAACAGGTGGCTGCAGAATTCCTGCCAGTTGTGGTTGAGGCATTGCAGTCCCAGGGGATTGAAATACGAGGCGATGAGGCGACTCGGCAGCATGTACAGGATATCGCAGCGGCAGCGGCCGACGATTACGGGCGTGAGTACCTGGGGCCGATCATCTCGGTGTGCATCGTGGATTCCGTACAGGCTGCTATCGCACATGTTAATCAATATGGTTCCCACCACACGGATGCCATTGTTAGCCATGATGTCGAGGCGATCGAGGCTTTTACCAACGAGGTGGATAGCTCGGCCGTGATGGTAAATGCCAGTACCCGTTTCAATGATGGAGGTGAGTTTGGACTGGGAGCTGAAATCGGTATCAGTACCGATAAGTTTCATGCTCGCGGCCCCTGTGGACTCAAGGAACTGACCACGTACAAGTACGTGGCCTATGGAGATGGACAATTACGCCAGTGAGTATCTCATGGATGAACACGTGCTTAGCCAAGATGAAATGAATAGCCTGCTGGGGGATTCCTCCCTGCAGGATCCTGCTCCTGCAGGGGAAGCGGCGGAATCCCATGCCAGGGGTTGGCAGGAACGGCAACTGGAGGGAGTCCAGGCGCGGTACCAGGGAATCTGCCAGGAACTGGCAGGCGAACTGCGACAGTCGCTGGGTACCGAGGTCGAGGTCAGCGTGGCAGATCTGCGACTGACCACCGTGGGTGAATTTATCCTGGGCATGGAGCCACCCACCTGCCTGAACGTGATGCGTGCCGAACCCCTGCAAAGTCCCTGGTTCCTGGAGATGGAATCGGGAGCCCTTTTTCCGATGATCGGTCGCTTGCTGGGAGGAGGACCACAGGGCACCACGTCCATTCGTCGCGCTGCCACGGAAATCGAGATGCACTTGATCAATCAATTGACAGAACGATTCCTGGTGATCCTGCAACGTGCCTGGGCCGGCATACTGGATTGTTCGTTTTCACTTGACCGGGTCGAAAGTAACCCCCAGCGGATCGAGGGACTGGTGCCTCGTGATGCCCTGGTCCTGATCCAGATGAATATTCGTTTCGATAGCGTTGAGGGGCGCTGGTGCCAGGGATTGCCAGCGAATGCCCTGCACAGTGCCCGGGCTCCACTGGCCCGTGGCGTGTTGACCGGCACCGAAAAGTTAGCGCCCGTGGAAGAACCCCAGGTACTGACAGCGAGATCGCCGATCGAACTCAGGGCTCTCCTGGCCCAAATGCGAATTACCCCCGAGGATTTCGCTTCCCTGTCAGAAGGGGATGTCTTGCGAACGCCCATCGAAGCCGACGAGGATTTCCAGATTCATCTCGACGGTCACCCCAGGTTTACCGCCCGGGCGGGAGTCATGCAGGGATACAAGGCGATCGAGATCCGGCAGATTCTTGATGAAGAAGCTGCCTCCGATCAGACCTAGCAGGAACGTCCGCCGGCCATGGCGGCTCGTGGTGGAAGTGGAGGTAAGGCTTCTTCTTCGATTCCGCGAACTTTCGGCAGCAGCAGGAATCCCTCGACGATCATCCAGACCTGCAGCGCCATGACCATGATTCCCACGCCAAAGAGCAGGTGTGTATTTTGCCAGGCCCAGGCCTGTTCTCCGCTGAACATTGACCAGAGTGGCCAGAACCAGCCGCTCAGGGCAGGATCGGGGTTGGTATGAAACAGCTGCCAGATCAACGCCCAGGCGGGCATGATCAGCATGATGATCATGGGGATGAAGGCAAACCAGATGGGCTTGTTACGTCGCCAGAGGTAAAAGACGATGACCATGAAAGCCAGGCCGGCCAGCAACTGGTTGGTAGCTCCAAACAGGGGCCAGAGAATCAGGCCCCCGGTTCCGGCGGCCTTACCTGGCGCGGGAATCATGGCCATGGCACCGCCCACGATGACGCAGCAGGCCGTGGCCAGGTACTTGTTGGCCAGGGGTTGGATACGTAGCGTGCTGGCCAGTTCCTGGACCACGTAACGTTGCAGCCGGGTGGCGGTGTCGAGCGTGGTGGCTGCGAAACTGGCAACGAGTACGGCAATGATACCGACGGCTAGTTTCAGGGGAATTCCCAGTGTGCTGATAAAATTCGCACCGCCGTCCACGAAGGCGCCCACCTTCTGTCCCAGTCCAAAGCCAGCCCAGGAACCACTGGCGTCATATTTCGTATGCCAGGCCTGGATCCCGGTTAACGTGGAACCATCTGCTTGTTCAACTCCCATGCCGACGCCTGCACAGCACGCCAGGATAACGATCACGGCCAGGGCCCCTTCCAGGAGCATGGCTCCGTAACCGACGTACTGGGCATCGGTTTCCGTGGAGACCTGTTTACTGGACGTGCCGCTACTGACCAGGCAATGAAATCCGCTGACGGCACCGCAGGCAATCGTGATAAACAGGAAAGGCCAGATGGGTGGTGCCCCAGCCGGCATCTGCTGGGCAATGGCTGGAGCACTGCTAACCAAATCAGCCTGGCCAGTACTGGTGGCTACCAGGATGCCTGCCACCAACAGCGCGAGTGCCACCATTAGTTGGTGACTGTTGATGTAATCACGCGGTTGCAGCAGCGTCCAGACTGGCAGCACCGATGCAATGAAACAGTAAGTCATCAGGATGAGGGTCCAGACAACCACCGGATTGTTGACCGGCAGGGTGATGGGTAGGTAGTAGACACCGATGTAAATTGCAACGTAGAGCAGCGACAACGCAGCAATCGATGGAATCAACAGGCCCCCGCCACGGCGATAGACCCAGAAACCGATCGCCACGGCGATCGGTATTTCGATCCACACTGAAAGGACCGCAGCCGGATAAAGCTTGAAGATGACGGCAATCACCAGGCCGAAGATGGCCAGCACGACGGTGAGCGCGGCGAACAGGATTAACAGGAATAGTACTCGAGCCCGACCACTGATGAGCCGTCCAGCCACTTCACCGACCGTTTGGCCCCGGTTACGCAAGGAAACAACGAGTGAACCGAAATCATGAACAGCACCGATGAAGATGGAACCGAAAATGACCCACAGCAAGGCGGGCAGCCAGCCCCAGAAGACGGCAATGGCTGGTCCCACGATCGGCCCGGTACCAGCGATGCTGGTAAAGTGATGGCCGAAGATTACTTCCTTCTTGGTGGGGATGAAGTCGATATCGTCACGCAGTTGTTTGCTTGGTACGTCAGCAGCGGGATCCAGGCCGAAAATTCGTTGGGATAGCCACTTGCCATAGGTGTGGTAGGCGACGATGAAGCCGACAAACGAGCCAACAGCGATTAGCAGGGTGGTCATGGCAGTGAATTCCTTGGGGCTGGCATGAACGAGAGGTCATCGGTTTGGTAGGTCAGTGACCGGAAGTCGTGTTTTCATGATAACAGCCGGCCGCTTTCTTGGCACCGGGGAAACTATCTGAAATCAGTTCCATGAGGAGAGGTGATGGTAGTAGACGCTTCTGGTGGGACCCCTATAATAGCCGGTTGTTCGTAACCTGGTCATCGCGGCCAGTGGGCGAAAATCAGTAGCCAGCTCGATCGAAAGGAATCAGACCTGTGGCAGAACATGTTGTCATCATCGGCAGTGGACCGGCAGGCTGGACATCAGCCATTTACGCGGCGCGGGCCAGTTTGAAACCGCTCGTTTTCGAAGGAGCCATTACCGAGGATAACCGACAGAAAGGGACGTTGCCGCTGGGCCAGTTGGCACTGACCACCGAGGTTGAGAATTACCCCGGTTTTCCGGCAGGTAACCTGGAAGGTTACCTTGATGACTCCGTCGCCAAGGAGCGTCGCCAGATCATGGCTCCGCATCTCAAGGAAGGAGTCAGTGGGCCAGAGCTGATGGAGTTGATGCGTCAACAGGCGGTTAATTTTGGCACACGGGTGATCACCGATGATATCGTTGATGTTGACTTCGACTCTCGGCCTTTCGTATTGACAAGCCTCAGTGGTGAAAAGACAGAAGCGCATTCGCTGATTATTGCAACCGGTGCCAGTGCCAATTACCTGGGCCTGGAGTCCGAGGATCGGTACAAGAACCGTGGAGTCAGTGCCTGTGCAGTTTGTGATGGTGCCTTGCCCCGATTTCGTGATCGTCCCTGCGTCGTGATCGGCGGAGGTGACTCGGCAGTCGAGGAGGCGGATTACCTGAGCAAGTTTGCTTCCACGGTTTACCTGGTCCATCGACGAGATGCCTTGCGAGCATCGAAGATCATGGCGCAGCGAGCCGAGGATAACGAGAAAATTGACATTGTCTGGAATCACGTTTGCGAGGAAGTGCTGGGTACTGACGACGACGGAGTGACCGGTGCTCGCTTGAAGAGCACGGTGGATGACAGCGAGCGTGAGGTCGAGGCCGCTGGCTTTTTTGTCGCCATTGGGCATACACCCAATACCGGTTTTCTGCAGGGGAAACTGGATATGAACGAGAAGGGATACCTGAACTGGACCGAGCCGCATCGGACCAACACCAGCGTGGAAGGGGTTTTTGCTGCCGGTGATGTGGCGGATGATTATTACCGCCAGGCGATTACTGCAGCCGGTACCGGTTGCCAGGCAGCTCTCGATGCCGAACGCTGGTTGGCTTCGCAGGGACTCTAGTCCCCTGGGGTGCTTTCCGGATTCACATTGTGTTTTTCAGGAAAAAAAGCACAATCAATCGTACTTCATCCAGTGCGAAAACGATTAATTGACAACGGGCAAAAGGAAAAAACCATGGCAGATGGTACAGATCGAATAGCGCAGGAACGGGAAATGTTATTGTCGGTCGAGTCCCAGGGGTTGGGCGGCAAGCTGGGAGTCTACACCAGGCTTTCCGGACCCGGCTGGTTGCAAAGTGCCATTACACTCGGTGGTGGCTCTCTCTCCAGTGCCCTGTTCCTGGGTGTGCTGGGTGGCACCGATATGCTGTGGTTGCAACTGGTAGCGATCATCATGGGCGTGGTGATGCTTAGCGCGATCAGCTACGTGACGCTTTCCACGGGCAAACGCCCTTTTCCACTGATCAATGAACACATTAACCCGGCCCTGGGCTGGGGCTGGCTGCTGGCCACGATCACGGCCAACATGATCTGGTGCATGCCCCAATTTGGTCTCTGTTTCGAAGCCCTGGAGAAGAACCTGATCGGCTTCGGTAACACGCCCGAGTACGAGGCTGCGGTTGCCGGTGGCGACAAGATGTATGGGTACAAGATTACCATTTCAGTGGTTTTCTTTGCCCTGGCCGGCTTCCTGGTTTATCTCAACAGCCAGCGTGGCCTGGCAGCCAAGATCTTTGACGTGGCCTTGAAGGTCATGGTGGGAATCGTGGTGGTCTCCTTTTTTGGCGTGGTTATTGTCCTGTCACTGAAGGGAGAACTGGCCTGGGGATCGATCCTGACTGGCTTTATCCCGGATCTAACTCAGTGGACCGACCCGGCAGGGGCCGTAGCAGGGAATATCGGTGGAATGACTGGAGATGTCGCCGATTTTTGGAGTACACGTGTTGTGCTAGCGCAGCGTGACGTGATGATTGGAGCAGCAGCCACGGCGGTTGGCATTAACATGACGTTCCTGCTTCCTTACTCGATGCTGGCTCGCGGTTGGGACAAGCCGTTTCGTGGGTTGGCGCGGTTTGATCTATCGACCGGCATGGCCATTCCCTACGTGTTGGTGACCAGTTGCGTGGTCATTGCTGCCGGCACCATGTTTAACGGGCAGATGGATGACGATTTTGGTAGTGCAGATGTCGCAGTCATGAAAGAGAGCAAGCTCTACAAGGATGGCAGTAGCCACTTGATCGCGCGGCTGGAAGCGACCGATGAGAGCGTGAAAGATCTTACGGACGAAGAAAAGGAAGCTCGCATCGCAGGGTTACCCAAGGCCGAGAAAGAGGTGGCTGCATCCCTGGTGAAGCGGAACGCTTTTCAGCTTTCTGAATCCCTGGCTCCGCTGCTTGGAGGTACCATGGCAAACACGATCTTTGGGATCGGTGTGCTGGGGATGGGTTTCTCGTCCATCATTATCCTGATGTTGATCAATGGTTATGCATTCTGTGAGATGCTGGGCAAGCAACAGGGAGGGACACCGCATATCGTGGGTTGCCTGCTGGCCGGCCTGGTGGGAGCCAGCTGGTGGTTGTTCTGGGATGGTGATGCCAAGATGTGGTTGGCGATTCTCGTATCAGCCTTCGGCATGATGTTGCTGCCCATTGCTTACGTCACATTCATGCTCATGATGAACAGCACCAAGATCCTGGGAGATGATAAGCCGACGGGAAGTTCCCTGACCTGGTGGAATATCCTGATGGGAGTTTCCGTGCTGGGAGCGATTGCAGCGGCTGCCACGGCCATTGCGGGCAAGGCGAGTCACCCGGTGGCTGGCCCGGTCGTGACCACCGTGGGCGTGATCCTGTTGACATTGGTACTGGCCGGTTTCCTGTTTGAACCGCGTGGGCGTAGACCCGCAGGTAAACAGGAGTGATTTCGAGAAAACGGATCATTCACGATTCCAGGGAAGGCTCGTCGTCAAGATGAATAAAATCACGGTTATGGCCGCGCGTAGCAAGGATGTCATCGGGCAGCAGGTCCTGCTGCAAGGTTGGGTGCGTACTCGCCGGGACAGCAAGGGCGGCTTCAGCTTCATCGAAATCAATGATGGCAGCTGCCTGGCCAATATCCAGGTGATCGCCGATGCCGACCTGCCTAATTACGAGTCGGAAATCCAGAAGCTAACCGCCGGTTGTAGTGTCTCGATCGCGGGTGCAGTGAAGGAATCGGGAGGCAAGCAGGATACGGAAATCCAGGCCAGCGAGGTGACCGTGCACGGCTGGTCCGATCCGGAAACCTACCCGCTGCAGAAAAAGCGTCACTCGTTCGAGAAGCTGCGGGAATGGGCGCACCTGCGTCCCCGTTCCAATACCTTTGGTGCCGTCACCCGCGTCCGCAACTGCATCAGTCGCAGCATTCACAACTTCTTCCAGGAAGACGGTTTCCTTTACATCAATACGCCGATCATCACCGCCAGTGATTGCGAGGGGGCTGGCGAGATGTTCCGCGTCACCACGCTGGACATGGAAAACGTTCCCCGGGTAGATGGGAAGGTTGATTACTCGCACGATTTCTTTGATCGGCCCAGTTTCCTGACCGTCAGTGGTCAGCTGGAAGCCGAGATTTTTGCCACGGCCCTGGGGAAGGTTTACACGTTTGGCCCCACGTTCCGGGCGGAGAACTCCAATACCTCTCGGCACCTGGCAGAATTCTGGATGGTTGAACCGGAGATGGCCTTCTACGAACTGACCGATAACATGGACCTGGCGGAAGCGTTCCTGAAACGTATCTTCCGCGATGTTCTTTTGGAATGTCCCGAGGACATTGATTTCTTTAATCAGCGCATCGATAAAACCGCTATCGAAACCCTGGAGAATATTGCCAGTTGCGAATTCGTACGGCTGCCCTATACCGAAGCGGTTGAGATCCTGGAGAAGAGTGGCCAGGAATTTGACTATCCAGTCACCTGGGGAAGTGACCTGCAGAGTGAGCACGAACGTTTCCTGACGGAACAGCATTTTAACGGGCCGGTGATCCTGTAC
>JAZADA010000528.1:0-6115 GCA_036124135.1 Planctomycetota bacterium
TTCCAGGACCCCCAGCTCACGTACCTGGGTCACTCCCACCAATTTCCCAAATCCATTACCCACGACCACGGCTGCCGGCACCTTTTGCTGGAAAATACTGTCGCCGTGAGGACGGACCGCCGTTACCCCGGTACGAACCCCCTTCCCTTCGACCAGCGTACGGTGGCCCACCCGTACCCCGGAAACATCCGTGATGGCGTTTAACGGACCGGCGGGTAAAACACCAACGGTGATCCCCAACTCTCGACATCGCTGCCTTGGCTTCTCCATCGGTTTACTCCTGGTCCCGGGTTCGGCTGCCCCCCCGAGGGTGGCCACCGAAACCAGCATGGCGACAATCATTTTCCTGGCTGGCAAGCCGTATCCCCCAAAAAACATGCGTGTCATGCGATTCTACCTATATTCCAACCTATTCTCAGATAACTCCTAGAAGCTACCACACCCACAGGGAACCTGCCACAATCCGTGGCCCCTCCCCTGCCTACTCTCCATCACGTGACCCACCTTTTCTGTTACAATAACTCGTGAGCCTGGTATGCGAGATGGGAAATCATTCACTTGCTCTTGCTTCCGGGAAACCAGCCACGTTATAAGTAGCTCTCCCATTGCTAATAACCAATCCTCTTTAAACCTGTTCCAAACAAGGAAGACCATCATGCGTTTTTTGTTTGCCGCGTTGGCATGCCTCACGCTCGCCGTGGGTTGCCAGCCATCACCATCCAACAACACACCGGGCAACAGCACCACTGCTGGCACGGTCAGTGCTAACCAGGTTTCATTTGCTGTCTCAGGCGTCACGTGAGCGGGTTGCGCTTCAAGTGTCCGTGGGGCACTATCCGAACTAACAGGCGTGACCGATGTAACCGTTGACGTGGCCAGCAAAACCGCCACCTGTTCTGTTGATCCTGAAACATTTGACCAACAGGCAGCACTCGACGTGCTGAAAGAAAAAGGATTTCCCGGCACGGTCAAGTAATGCGACCGCGAGCCTTGAGAATACTCTTGAGGTCGGTTTCAATCCAGTAAAGCCGTCATGTTAAACGCATGACGGCTTTTTTTGCGCGTGGATGGCAGCAACGGTCCAGCGCCATCCTTATTTCTTTGATCGCGGCAATCCATCACGCATGGCCTGCAGTAACGACTGGGAGCCCTCTGCATCCTTGCTCAAGTCCCAGGCCATCAAGCCACCCAGTTTTTGAGACCGCACGTATTTCGCTTTCCAACCCACGGATTCTACGTCCTCGTACGTGATCATGGTCCGTTTTACGGGATCATAAAGCCAGGGCACCCGGGCCTGTGGATGCCTGTGTCGAATCTCCGGGCGGACATGGTTGGCCACCAGGTCTCGATACTCGAAGATCCCTCCCTCACGTGTCCCGCGTGGGACACCCTGGTAAGTGGCAAACAACCCGTGGCCAGCAGGTGCCACTCCTGTCCACCCCCGTCCATAAACCGGCACGCCCACCACGATTTTTCCAGCCGGCACACCCGCTTTCAGGTAACCATTAACTGCAGACACAACATTCAACTGGGGATCTTCGCCTGGTGCACCGGTAGCCGCCAGGGCGGCGTTAAATCCTGTCCGCGAACTCCAGGGGCCAGCAAAGTCATAGGTCATCAGGTTAAACCAGTCCAAAAGCGCACTCAGCTTCCCCAGTTCGAGATGACGATAGTGAGCTGCCGCAGCCGAGGTAGCCGCAGTCATCAGGTAAGGTCGACGATCCTGCCTGCCACGCGCGTCAAACTGTTTCCGGAGTTCAGCCACCAGCAAGGTATAGTTCACTTTATCTGCCGGACGCTTCCTGTTCCCGGCAAGCCCGCCCTCCACTGGATATTCCCAATCGATATCAAGTCCATCGAACCCATAACGCGACACCAGTGCAACACAGGACCTGGAAAACTTCTGCCGCGATGCTGCTGTCAACGCCACATCAGAAAACTTCCCCGACCAGCTCCACCCGCCAACTGCCAGCAGAGTCTTCAAGTGAGGATTGCGTTTCTTCAATTGCAACAACTGTCCAAAACCGCCGTGGAACGAAGTGTTATTGCCAGCGCCGGGAAATCGTTTTTGAACATCCGCAAAGGGATCACCCAGCACCAGTTCTCCGTCGGCAGAAATATTGGCAAACGCATACACCACGTGAGTCAGGTTCTGAGCAGGAATGCGAGATACCTGGTAATTCGCCGCATAGGTGCCCCAGGACGGATAATAACCGACGATTTTCCACCCGGAGCCGGGCGACTGCGCCTCAACCGTGGTCACCAGGGTCCCCAGGACCAGGACAATCATCCAGCCTACTTGCGGTCGTACCATGCTCGTTCCCTTCCATTGTTTATCGCGTGGTTTCATCACCTGCTCCTAACCGACTGACTTCGTCTTCTCCGGGTAACCCAAATGAATGAAGCGTTCCCGTATATTTCCGTCCCAGGAAAAGAATACTGCCCGTTCCCACGTAGACGCGACCGCGGGAAACCGAGGGGCCCGTCCAGAGCGTATCCAGTTGAATTTCCTTCAACACCCGTCCGCTGGAAGCTTCCACGGCAACGAGGCGATGGCTGGCCGTGGTCGTAAAATAAACCACCCCTGCTGCCACGGCGATGCCAGCGGCCACGGGGTCTCCCGCCTGGGCTGGAGTTCCTGGAGCAGGCCGTTCATGTCGCCAGAATTCCTGGCTGGCATCCAGGTGCAGGGATACCACGCGCCCTGCGGTGGGAACTCCATGTCCCATGCGCAGAAAATCAATTCCATTCGTAAAAACCCGTTTTCCATCCGTTGCACAACCTGTTTGGATTCCACCAATCGGGCTCGGTAATGCAATGACCCGTGGATCCGGGGAAGGATCCAGCGGGTATTTTGGTTTACCGCGGTAGATCGGAGTCTGGTTCACCAATTGGCCATCGTCTGAACGCAGCACATAGTATCCGCCGTTCTTGCACCCCACCCCCACGACAAGCACGTCCTGGCCTTCAACCTGGATCGTATAGATCTTGGGAGTATCGCCAATCGACATGTCCTTGTAGCGGTTCGTTTTCGAGTCGTAACTGGACATCGCGTAGTTAAAGATATCACCCTGGTTGATCTGCTTCACCCATTTTTCTTTACCGTTGGAAGCGTCCAGGGCAATCACGGCACTGGAATACTTGTTGTATAACCGGGGATCATCAGGAGTTGGTTGACGTGGTGAGTTGTGCACGTCGGTACCAAAGAAAATCGTACTGGTTCCGGCATGGTAAGACGGAGTGGACCAGACGGAACTGGTCGACGGACCGTGCGTGAAACTATGCTCCCCCTTGTCATCGCTGATCACGACGGGCTGATCAAACCGAACGGGTCGCGGACCCACGTCATATTTCCAGGCTATGTTTCCCGTGGCTGGTTCAAAGGCCAGGACAAAGCCGCGTCCACTACAACATGCGTAACCGGGATCAAGCGCCTGGCCATGTTCAAACCCGCCACCGCCCACGACCACCCTCCCCTGGACCAGGATCGGTGACGACATGAAAGTATTGGCTACATGGGCACCAGGAAATCCTTTCGCACGGGAATCTACTTTCCACAATTCTTCCCCCGTGAAACGGTCCAGGGCATAAAACACACCGGCCACATCACCAAAGAAAACCCGCTTGTCCGTCACCAATGCAGATCCCAGGATGCCGCGTTCGGCCGCAATCCGGTTGGCGACCATCTCCCTGATCGGATGACGCAGCGTCAATCCCTGCCGAGAAACCCCGTAAGGGCGATAAATCCAGGCAGGCTGTCCATTCGGCTTGAGCTTGTAGAAAGCCGGGTAAGTGGCCGTGCCAAAGTAGACATGACCGTTCACCACGGTGGGCGTCGCATGAATGACACCCACCTTGCCGCGACTCTTGCGCCCCGGAAATCGCCACTTTTCCACCAGTTCCGGGACCCGTTTGGGAACCAGCGTCTCCTCGCCCCGGTTATAGCGACTGCCCATGACATCATAGTTGTACATGGACCAGTCTTTATGGTCGGTTGCTGACGTCGGTGGACTCTCCGCATGGACAGGCAATCGCGGAAAAACGCCGTCCCCCAAACCAGCCAGCACGAACACTAACAGTACCCAACGGTCCATCGTCCAGTCACTCCAAGCTCGGATTTTCATCACCGTTCCCACGTACCCGCCCAGGCATGAGAATCTGCTCAGGAAATATCATAAACCCTCACCAGAACGCTGGAAACCAGCAAGACGACTGGAAACGAACCATCCACCACCACCGCCAGGAGGGGGCAAAACGGGGATTCACCGGAATCTCTCGTTTCCTTGAGATTCACTCTTTATTTGCCTCTGTTGTAGTCGAAACCTATACTGGAACCATGGTGTGGGAACCTGCTGCTGCTGAAACGGAATGATAATCCGTCCTGCCGTGAATCATGAGCCTGGCAAGGTCTCGTCGCGCGGTCCGTGATTCACCCGAGCTGTTTTGATTGATTCAAGGAGTCACGTTCCATGTATCGAAATAACATCCTGTTCTGCGCCCTACTGCTCTGCGTCGCCATGGCCTTACCCCGGCCAGGCATTTCCACAGGTGATGATACGGTCAGCAACGCCGTTTCCTCGACCCGCAAGGCGAAGCCAGACGTCTCCAAGATCTACGGGAAGATCCAGATCGTCAACTCGTTTCCTGACTACAAGGTGCAGATCGTCAATTCCTTTCCAGACCTCAAGGTCCAGGTGGTCAATTCCTTCCCGGACAAGGCTGGCAAATGGCAAATCGTGAATTCGTTTCCTGACTACAAGATCCAGATCGTCAACTCGTTTCCTGACTTCAAGGTTCAGTACGTCAATTCGTTCCCTGGAGTGCCCTAGTCCGGGACGCTGTTCGTGAACGACCTGCTTGCCATCTCCGAAAAACCCCGTATCGGCGTTTCCGCCTGCCTGGCCGGAGAAGCGGTTCGCTACGATGGTAATCATCAGCAACACCGACAGGTGGTTGGCCCACTGGCAGAGTTGTTCGAATTAATACCGATCTGTCCCGAGGTCGAGATCGGCCTGGGAATTCCCCGGGAACCGATCCAACTGGAACAAGCCGGAACCGTCACCCGCCTCGTGGCTATCAAATCGCGAACTGACCACACGGGCCCCATGCAGGAATTTTCCCAACGCACGGCGTTCCAACTGGAAGCCTGGCAGGCCTGTGGCTATGTCTTGAAAAGCAAGTCGCCCTCGTGTGGCCTGGAACGCGTGAAACGATTTAACGAAACCGGTACGTTTGAACGTGATGGCCAGGGAATCTTTGCCGCGGGATTACAGCAACATGTACCGGGCCTGCCCCTGGTCGAGGAAGCGGCCCTGGAAGACAACTCCACTCGTCAGCATTTCATCGCACAGGTAGAAGCGTTTCACCGCTTGCGAGTCTGCCTGGCTGCCCCCTGGGATCCGGGTGAACTGATCAACTTTCACGCGGCTCATCGTCAGCTCCTGGAATCGCATCACGCCATGGGATACCAGCAACTGGAAACACACGTCTCCCGTATCGAAGAACAGGAGCCTGGACCATTCCGAGCACGTTACCGCCAGCAATTCCTCGAGATCATGGCGTATCCCGGCGAGCAAGGTTCGGGAAGCTAGTTCAGCAAACTAGCCATCTACGGATGCACCCGCCGCCTTACGTTCTGCATCCAGCATCTTGCCTTCATTCAATATCTTCTCTGGTACGGGGGTCAGATCCCAGACCAGGCCACACCAAGACATGAGTACCAGGATGTAGTAGGTGATATCAAACTCCCACCAATAAAAGCCCTGCCGCACCGAAGACTGGTAACGGTGATGGTTGTTATGCCATCCTTCGCCAAAGGTAATCAGCGCCAGGAACCAGTTGTTACGACTCTGGTCCTTGGTATTGAAACGTCGCTTGCCAAACACGTGGGCCAGCGAATTGATCGAATAAGTAAAGTGATAACAGACCAGCGTCGACACGACGAAACCCCAAACGAGCATTTGCCACCGGTCGGTGTCCAGCCCAGGCCATTGTTCCAGGAAGAATCCCAGCAGGAACATTCCCACGCCCAGGATCACGGGCGCCACGTAATCAAAACGATCCAGGAATTTTAGTTCCGGAAACTTTTGCAGTTCACCTGCACCATCCCTGGAAA
>JAZADA010000529.1:0-13753 GCA_036124135.1 Planctomycetota bacterium
CGCGCCAAGTACCGCAAGTTGAAGCCGGGCACGTATCGGTCGGTCGGTTTTAGTTTTGACCATGTGCCAGGAACCAGCACTCAGGATGTTTACACATCACGGACCGACGGTAAGCCAGCCGGCGGAGTGCAAGCTTTCCATCGCATCAAAGGAAAGCAGACTTATCCCCGGGATGCGATCACCACGGGTAAATTTGAGGTGGGCGATTTGATCGACCTGGAATTCACTGTGCGGGAAAGAAATCTCACGATCAAGGTGAACGGGGAACTGAGGCTTGAATACACGTTGCCACTGGAACGACAGAAAGGAAAGTTCTGTGTCTGGAATCATTCCGGCAACTGCGAGTTTCATTCGCTGGAAATCAAGCCACTGACGCGTAGCCGGAAAGACGTGGAAATGGCCCTGCAGGCTGCCCATCATGGAGTCCGGTTAGCCGAGAAACAAAATGAACTGGCGATCGCCAAACTACGGGAACAAATAACCCAGTGGCAAGCAGAGCGCGTACGCCTGGGTGTCACCCCTGGCAATGCCAGGGAAACGGCCATTGCTGCTCACCAGGCGCGGCTGCAGCAAGCCGTGATCGAGGCTCACATCGAGCTCCTCAAGGCAACACGACTGGTCAACCTGGCCGCCAGTGACAAGAACAAGCGGCAGCAGGTCGCTGCCGAAAAGAAGCTCCAGCAAAGCAAGCTGGACCAGCAACAGGCCGATGGAACTTACACGCAATTCAAGGCCTCGTATCCGACTACCAGTACCGGGCGACGTACCGCGCTGGCAAAGTGGATGACGCAACCCACCAACCCCCGGACCAGTCGCATCGCCGTGAATCACATCTGGCTACGGCATTTTGGTGAAGCGCTAGTCCCATCGGTCGATAATTTCGGTCTCTCCGGAAAGAAACCCAGTCACCCTCAGTTGCTGGACTGGCTGGCAAACCAGCTGGCGGATAATGGCTGGCAGATGAAACCCCTTCACCGATTGATGGTCACCTCACGTACCTACCGCCAGGCTTCGCTTACCGGAAGCACCCAGCACAAGAACCTGATGAAGGATCCTGAAAACCGTTACCTGTGGCGAATGAACTGGCACCGCATGGAAGCCGAGTCCGTCCGTGACAGCCTGCTGGCTGTTGCCGGGAAAATGGATACCACGATAGGTGGACCTGACCTGGCGGAAGCAGACGGGCAAACCTCCCGCCGCCGCAGCCTTTATTTCCGCACGACTCCGGACAACCAGATGCAGATGCTGACACTCTTTGACCAGGCCAATCCGACGGAATGTTATCGCCGGCGGGAAAGCGTCGTTCCCCAGCAGGCACTGGCACTTTCCAATGGGCGCCTGGCGATTGACATGTCACGACTGCTGGCAGCTGATCTCAGTAAACAAGTCGGTACGTCCACGGAACCGGCCAGCCAAAGCAAGTTTATCGTGCATGCCTTTGAATGCATTCTCAGTCGTCAGCCAACTGCCGTGGAATCAGCGGCTTGCCTGTCGTTTCTCCAGCAAAACGCCCAACTCCTGGAAAAGACGGGGGAGCTGGAGGCCTTTCCTGCTGGAAAAGAAGAACCCACGGTGGCAGCTTCGACCGATCTTCATCAACGAGCGAGAGAAAACCTGGTTCATGTGTTGTTCAATCACAACGAATTTGTCACGATTCGATAACTCACCCCCAACCTGTTAAACTCGAGAACTATGTCATCCTACGAACTTAAAACGGATCATGCGGTTTGCGGGCGAGTCCATCGCCGAGCCTTCCTGTCAGATTGTGGCATGGGATTGACCGGCCTGGCGTTGAGTAGCTTACTGGGCCAGGACACGCAGCTATCAGCCGCTGAACTGCCCACGGGTCAACCGCATTTCCCCGCCAAGGTGAAGCGCGTGATCTGGCTCTTCATGCTCGGCGGCACCAGCCACATGGAAAGTTTCGATCCCAAGCCGGAATTAAATCGGCATGCAGGTAAGACATTCGCGGAATCACCCTATAACAAGGCGATCCTGGAGAGCCCGTATTACCGTAAGAACGTGCGTGACTTTGCTGGCACGCTGCGAGACCTGATGCCGAAGATCTACCCCATGCAAGTGGGCTATCGGAAGCGAGGACAGGCAGGCATCGAGGTCAGTAACTGGTGGGAACACCTGGGTGAACACGTTGACGACCTTTCCATTGTGCGTTCCATGTGGACCACGGACAACGATCATGCAGCACAACTGCAGTTTCACACCGGCCGTCACATTTTTGATGGACTACGACCCTCCATCGGTTCCTGGGTGCACTACGGGCTGGGAAGCCTGAATGACAACCTGCCCCAGTTTATTGCCCTGGGAAGTCCTCCTCGCGATTGTTGTGGGGGCGTGGGCGCCCACGGAGCCGATTACCTGGGTCCCCAGCATGCAGGGGTTCACCTGAAGGTTGATCCCAAGAACCCGTTACCGTTCGGCACCCCGGGATCCAAGGTTTTCGTGGATGAACGCAAGCAACAACTGAACCTGTTAAACCGGCTGAACCAGGAAACCGGCCTCCAGTATCCGGATGATCCGGCGCTCAAGGCACGGATTAAATCTTACGAGCTGGCATTTCGGATGCAGATGGCGGTACCGGAGGTCATGCAATTGAGCCAGGAAACCAAGGCTACCGAGTCCATGTACGGACTTGATGCAGATACAACGCGGCCCTTTGGGCAGTTATGCCTGACTGCTCGCCGGCTGGCCGAGCGTGGTGTCCGTTTTGTCCAGTTGTATCACGATGGCTGGGATTCACACGCCCAGTTGAAAGTCAGGCATTCCTCGTTAATCAAGCAAGTTGATAAACCGATTGCTGGTTTACTCAAGGACCTGAAGCAACGTGGCCTGCTGGACGAGACACTGGTCGTCTGGGGTACGGAGTTCGGTCGTACGCCGGGAGCCGAGAGGTCCGATGGGCGGGATCATCATCCCTACGGATTCTCCGTCTGGATGGCAGGTGGTGGAATCAAGCGCGGTGTGGTCCATGGGGCAACCGATGAGCTGGGATTCCATGCCGTTGAAAATCGGCATTACGTGACCGACCTGCACGCCACGGTCCTGCATCAGCTGGGACTCGACTCTCGACAGATGAACGTGCCGGGACAAAAGCGGCTGGAGATCGACTACGGTACACCGATCCATGCGATCATGAGTTAACCCAAGGGTGCCAGCCGCACCACCTCGGTTTCAAAGCTGCCATCCTCGTGCAAGTCGAACACGCGATAGCCTGCAGGTACGGTATCGATTTCTGCGTTGTTCGTGCGAGGACAAAACTGGACTGCAACCGAAGGCGTGGTCAGGTACCGGCGTTCATCCTCATCCATTTGAAACTCGTGGTGAACGTGTCCACAACAGACAATACGTACTGCTGGAAACGGCCTTAGCAACTCATGGAAACGGTCCGCATTACGCAGGCCAATCTTATCCAGCCAGCGAGTTTCCACGGAAAACGGTGGGTGATGCATGAAGACCAGTGCGGGAAGATCCGGTTTCTCAGACAATCGATCATGAGCCCACCGGCACTGTGCTTCCCCGATTTCACCATGGACTTGCCCTGGGATATGAGTATCAATCCCAAGGATTTTCCAACCAGGAAGCTGCTGTTCAAAACACACTTCCTGTTGCCCCGGCGTAACGATCTCCGCGAAGACGTCGTGCATGGACTCCCGGTGATCATGGTTGCCAGGAATGATCCGACAGCGCGTAACCCAGTCGCCAAGCATTTCTCGAAGCACGACGTAGGTGGGTCTCAGTTCATCGTGTGCCAGGTCCCCGGAAATCACCAGCAGGTCACACTCCGACTCATGGGTCGTCACGTGTTCCAGTGCACGGCGCACTTGATCATGAGGCCGTACGCCCCGCAACTCTGCATCCGGTTCCGTGAACAGGTGGCAATCCGAGATCTGGACAACGCGTATAGACATATCAACCACCAGGGCGAAGAAAAGGAAAGTCGTGAAGTGACCGAGGTCTTGCTATCTTATCCCAACTTTCCGGCAAGGACGATATGAAACCTATCCGCAATACTCATGCCGGGCCAATTACTTCTTCTCTTCTTCCTTCGCATCTTCCTCTTTTTCCTTGGGAAGAATCGTAATCTTCATGGGCACGGCATAAGTTGCCTTCATGACGAAGTTGATCGACACGTGGGCCATCACCGGAAATTGCTGATGCTCAACCGGGAGGGTGGTATCGGCCACCTTGAGGGTGATATGCCCCTTGCTTTCCTTGCCGGTCAACAGGATCTTGCTGTTCTTATCATCCAGGGTTACGCCCTCGGGCAGTGAATTACCGTAAGTACTGCTGAGATGCTGAAACAAGACATCAAGCGATACATTCTTTTCGAATCCCTCGACGCGTTCGATCTCAACTTCGATTTTCACGGACTCACCGGGCTTGGCAGTAATTTCATTCTGGCTCACCTTGAGTCCACGAATATCACCTGGCGCACCCACGCAAAGTGCGTGTTCATCGACGGTCCAGTGTCCACGGCCACCTCCGGGCTGATAGGTCTCCTGGTAAACCACTGCCTGTCGCTCAAGCTTCCTGACCTTTTCCCCTTCCTTGACCTCGGCAACGCCCCGGATCGTCATGTTCGAGATATCCATGGTGGCATCTCCCGCAGCCTCCAGGATGATGCATCCGTCAACACCTTTACCTGCGAGGATTTTTCCACAATGCACCTGGACCCCCTTGGGCAGTCCTTCTGCCTGCAACTGAACCTCGCCTGCAAATCCGTTACGGCGTTCCAGCCTGACAAAAACCACGCCCCCGGTACCGGGTGTTAATTGAGTCTTATCCGTATCCGCAAAAATACGGAAATCTTCCTGGCTGCGGTGTACTTTCAACAGGTAGACATGTTCCGGTCCCCCGCGCAGATGCAAATCACGTACTTCAATGAAGTACTGTCCATCGGCAGGCACGGTCCAGTTTTCGACCTGCGAATCGGCAAACGTGTGCTTGCCAATTTTCATATCATCGTTCAGCGTTTGCTGCTTTCCTTCTGCGTTGAGTATACGAACATGCGAATCAAGCATCGACTGGTGACGCCGCGCCACGACCTCGATCGTATAGCGTTCGCCCTTCTTGGCATCGAACCGATAGTAATCGATATCCGTTTCGCTCTCGATCCGACCGTTCACACCAACGGGTATTGAAATAGGCTGCGCCGACGATGTTTCATTATTGGGATCACTGGTTTCTACCATCAGCGGTAAATCGCTAATGACTACCGGTGCCGGGTTCGAAAGGTTTTCTCCCAGCGGGACCTGTACCCACTGCAGCCCCATGGGTTGGTCAGCCGCGATTGCGGCCTTGACCTGTGGTTGTTCTCCCAGGCCAAATCCCACCAACTGGAAATCGATTTCCTGGCCACGCTTGACACCCAGGGGATAGACATTGGACACGAACGGTCGGTTACTGACTTCCACGCAATACTGCCAGTACGTATTACCCTGGTAACGCACGTCGCGAATTTCCAGCAGGTATTCGCCACTTTCCTTGAACTGGTAAGTCATCCAGGGATCGGCAGCAAAATAGTTATCCACTGCGGCCAATGTGCTGCCGCTGGCGGTACGAAGCGTAATCATCGGATCTGCGTGTTTTTGCAAGTCATGAATACGATCCTGCAATCGCATGCAACGCATATGGAAACTGAGGGCCATGCCCGCTTCGGCTTTGAATTTAAAGTAGTCCACATCTTCTGCTTTTTCGATCACGCCACAGATCGTCGCTGGAACCGTAACCTCGTTGGCTCCTTCCACTTTGTCGTTGTCTCCCGATTCCCCTACCACCCCGTCCGCAACGATGACCAGTTGCCCGACCGTGCTAACGCCCTGCGGTGTTGCCACGCGAAAGTCTCTCACTCCCGGACTCGCATCCGCCGTCACCGTAAAACGAATTTTCATTCGTTCAATATTGGGCTTCTTTTCTTCCTTTGTTTCCTCGGTTTTCTTTTCGTCCTTGGCCTCTTCTTCCTTTTTTTCCGGCGGTGGCTCTGGGGGGACAATCTCACCCGTCACACCGGTGCCTGAAACAAGTACCCGGTAAGCTCCGTGCAGGTTGTATCGCGAACGAACATGATGCTCCGAGGTCTGGCCCACCTGGGCTGCCACGGGCTCCAGGCTCATGAGCATCGGGTAGGGTGTTTGCCCCTGGCTCGACCCGGCCACCACCAGGACTACGAGCAGCGAAAGCCAGCACCTGCGCAGGATCGTTTTGAAAACATCTTCGACAAATTTCATGATGGTTCACTCAATGGACAAAGATAAACTGTTTCAGGTTAAGTACGGCCCACATCACATCCTGGAATCCCTCCAGCGGATTCTCCCCTTGCTCCACGATTTCCTGGCAGGCTTTATGCTCCTGCTCCGTGGCCCGCCGACAGAGTGTTGCCAGGAAGATCTCGTCCACGATTTCAGCGTGCGCTTTCTTGGCTTCCAGCAACTTGGCAAGTCGACCATTCTTATCCGTAATTTTCTTGGCGATCGTATCGCCATTGAGCGTATGCAGTGCCTGCGCCAGGTTCTCGTCGGGAGAGCGTTCACATTCACAGACACTAACTCGCTTGGGCTTCCCAAAGGTACGGAGAAAATAGTTGGGATAGTTCGTGTCCGGCAGATCGATCGCCCGTGTTCCGAGAGGCAGGTTCTTGAATTTCGTCTGCACACCCGTCACCTGGTCAATCGCATCCAGGAGCGGCTCAGCGGCCAATCGCTTCACGCGAAAATGGCTGTAGAACCTGCGATCCGATGCATTCGCCTTGGTCGGGGCGCTATCCAGCTGGTACAGGCGTGACACCATGATCGTACGAACCAGGTGCTTGAGATTAAAATCGTGCTTAACCAGGTCGGCACTCAAGGCCTCCATCAGGGCCACGTTACTGGCGGGATTCGTACTGCGCAAATCATCTACCGGGTGGACCAGACCTCGACCCAGCAGGTAACCGACATAACGATTGGTAACCGCGCGAGCAAACCAGGTGTTCTCCTTGGATGTCAGCCATTTCGCAAGTGGGATGCGACGATCCAGGGCATGGTCCTCGGGCTCTCCGCCCAGCGGTGTTGGTAGCAGCGTCTTTCCCGTGCGAGGATGCTTCACGTCCCCGGAGGATTTAACCACGACCACTTGCTCACGCCCAAACAGGCCAAATTCCTGGCTTCCTTTCAGACCCACACGGGAAAAAAAGGCGGACAATCCGTAGTAATCAGCCTGGCTATATTCCTCGAACGGATGATGGTGGCACTTGGCGCACTCTAACCGTATACCCAGGAACAACTGGCTGGTGGCCTCGGTCAGGGCATCGGTCTTGCTGTTAATACGAAAATAATTTGCTGGACCATTCATGTAGATCGACCCCTTGGCCGTTACCAGCTCCTGGACAAACTGGTCAAAGGGTTTGTTCGTACGCATCGATTCACGAATCCAGTTGTGCAATGCCCACATCCCCTGTTCACCCAGGTTGTCCGTGCTGTTGCGAATCAGGTCGGACCATTTCAAGGTCCAGTAGGAGGCATAGCGATCACCGTAGATATCGAGCTTGGGGTCACCTGTCAGTCCCAGCAACTGGTCAACCAGTTTTTCTCGTTTTTCCGGATCCTTGGAATCCAGGAAGCGGGTGGTTTCCTCGATCGTCGGCAAACTACCAATCGCATCCAGGAAGGCGCGACGGACAAAGGTTGAATCATTACAGACCGTGGAGGGTTCCAGCCCCAGTTCTCGAAACTTGGCTGCAGCGGCCTCATCCACGTAATTTTTTGATTTCCAGTCAGCCAGCTGGGTTGGTTTTCCATAGGGAATCACGAAGGTGGAAATCGTCGCCTGGCCCTCGAAACGAACCATCACGGGCGCCTGGCCCTGGCCCAGGATCGTGACGCGGCCGTTTCGATCCACCGCCATCAGGCCTTCATCCATTGAATCAAAGATGGCCAGGGCAGTCACATCACGCACTTCTCCATCGGCATAGGTAGCCATCACACGCAACTGTTGTGTTTCATCCACCTGGGCCACACGGTGATGAGGAATCACCTTTAATTCAGTTACTTCCAGTGCTTTGCTGTCCGGTTTTGCTACGCCTGACTCGATCCAGGCAACCAGCAACTGGTAGTCAATCGATCCTTTTTTCAGTCGCAAGCCACCCTGGTGGGGAACTTGCATGGTCGGTTTTAACAACACCAGGCTATTCTCGGGTCGTACAAAATCGATTCTCCGTTGCAATCGGTCGCGCACGATCCCCTGCCAGTCCTGGGATGGTTCGAAGCCAAACACGGATAGTTTAAACCCGCCCTTCCCATACTGGCTCGCATGGCAGGCTCCCATGTTGCAACCGGCCTTGGAGATCACTGGCCGCACCTGCTTCATGAAACGAACTGCTGGTTCGGCAACCACGTTCTTAGCGGTCACCTTGACCTCACCCTGCCAAGATCCCACCTGGACCTGCACGATAGCCTCTCCATTACTTTGCGCCAGGAGTTGACCTTGCTCATCTACCGTGACGATCTCTGGATTCGCCGAAACATATTTTGCCTCGTGCGTGGCATCCAGGCTGCGATCGGAAAACTGGCCAGCGTTATCTTTTCGGGATACCAGCAACTGGGCCCGTTCAAAATTACCATCCAGAATCACTTCCGCTGGCAGAACCTGCAGCAAAAGATCGTCCGCCCGGGCCACCGGGTGAATGACCAATAGGGTCGCAACCATGACCAGAAGCTGCCGGTATCGGCCACGGGTATGCGTGCTATCTAAAATCATAGCTGGTTGCATAACCTCCCTGGAAAGATGAAATCGGGCGGGGCTAAAGTCCTAACGAGCTTTAGCTTACGAGGACCTATATAGTATGAATCAAGCACTTGCCGATGACTATAGCGTTACGTGTTATCAATCCCTGGATCCCCCAAACAGCGTCGTAAAACGCATATGAACCGGTTAATGGGTCTGTTAGAATAGGATTGTGTTGCCAACCCCGCCTCACGTTTACCAAATCGTGGCAGCGTGGATTCATCCTGCCTTATTTGCATTTCACCCTGTACCAGGTACTGCTCATGCCCAAGTCACAAAAGGATTTGTATCGCAGTTGCGATGGTGTCTCGCGTCGAAGTTTCCTGCAACTGGGAAGTCTCGGTGCCCTGGGTCTTTCCCTGCCCACGTTACTGGCTGCCCAGGCGCAAGCCAGGGGTGGCAAAGCAGCGAACACGAACTGCATCCTGATCTGGACACGGGGCGGTACCAGTCACCATGACACGTTTGATCCCAAGCCGGAAGCACCGGTCAGCGTACGCGGTGAATTCGGTGTGATCGACACGGCAATCCCTGGGGTCAAGTTCACGGAAATTGTTCCCAACATGGCCAAGGAGCTCAATCGATTTGCCTTGCTGCGTGGCTGGAATCCTCGCAATGGCAGCCACGGCACCGCCGATCAATGGGTCATGTCCGGTCGACGTTTCAACCAGGCCATTGCCTATCCATGCTACGGTTCCGTGGTTAGTCATTACCATGGCTTCAAGTCCTCGATGCCTCCCTTCATCCAGCTAGGTGACAACGTGGACCGACGCTACGGCGGTGGTTCATCCGGTATCCTGGGACTGGAACACAATCCGTTTGAAATCCTGTCCGATCCCAATGCGGACAAGTTTTCCGTTCGAGACATCACACCACCTGAAGGAATCACCCTGGATCGAGTCAGTCGACGGAGACAGGCACTGGCCAAGATCGATGCGATTCAGCGAACGGCAGATCAGCAACCTGATGCCTTTGCCTCACTGGACGAAAGCTACAAGACCGCGCTGAACATGATCACTGCTCCAGAGACAAAGAAAGCCTTCGAGATCGAGAGTGAATCGACGGAATTACGTGAGGCCTACGGCAAGAATCGTTTCGGACAGAGTTGCCTGCTGGCACGACGGTTGATTGAAGCCAACGTGCGTTTCGTGACGGTAACCGACGGGGGCTGGGATACGCACCAGAACAACTTCAAGTCCCTGAAAGACTCACGCCTGCCTCCACTGGACCAGGCCGTACCCCAGTTACTCAAGGACCTGGAAGACCGGGGCCTGCTGGAAACCACGCTTGTCCTGTGGCTCACCGATTTTGGTCGGACCCCCAAGATCAACTCGGCCAGTGGCCGGGATCACTGGTCAACCTCCGGGTTCGCCATTGCAGCAGGGGCCGGGATTCCTGGTGGCCAGGTCCTGGGCGCCACGGATGCCGAGGGTGGCGTCGTCGCCCGCGACGAGTACTTCACCGACGACATTGCCACAACTATCTATCACAAGCTGGGCATTCCCCACGACTTGATTGCCAAGGCACCTGACGGACGACCGATCCAGTTGATCGAGGGTCGTCCCATCAAGGAATGGATGTAATCAATCCTCGCAAGGGCTTTGAAATCACGCTGGGTTGAGACCCACTGGGTTGAGACCCACGGGGTTGAGATCCGAACAGCTGGGCTCATCTAGAGAACTTCTGACAAGCGTTTACCAGAATCCAACAAGTACTGCGGGCGTCCCGTGGGATCCGTGATGGTGGTCGCAAACGGGTTGATTCCCAGGTGGTGGTAAAGCGTGGCAAAGATATCCTTGTAGGTCACCGGCCGCGATGTAGCGCTGCCCGCCTGGCGATCAGTGGATCCGATCACCTGCCCGGTATTCATCCCACCCCCGGCTAGCATGGCTGGGCCGACACGTGGCCAGTGATCCCTGCCGCCCTTGGCGTTAATTTTTGGTGTACGCCCGAATTCACCCCAGATCACGATCGACACATCGTCCAACATGCCACGTTCTTCAAGGTCCGTGATGAGTGCATGTAAACCAAAATCAACGATCGGCAACATTTGCCGCATGCGGCCAAAATTATTGCTATGGGTGTCGAAATCACTCAACGTGACACTGACACAACGGACTCCTACCTCGATTAATCTCCGGGCCATCAATAATTTCTGAGGCGCGCCCGGATGATCGCTGGTGACATGTCGCCCCACGACCCTGGACGCATCCATGGTGAATTTTTCCACCACGCGTGGGTCTTCCTGGGAAAGGTCCATGGCATTAGCAAAGTCACCTGAAATCAGGATTTCTGTCGCCTGGCTGGAAAAATGATCCATGGCATCCATCATGCCGCTACGATCGACATCACGCCGCAGGCGATCCAGCGTCGAAAGCAACTGGCGTCGGTCCCCGATACGCCGGGCGCTGAGTTGTTCGTTCAAGGTTAAACTGATGGTATGGTGGTTCCCCAATGCCGCCAGTTCTTTCTTCATGCCATCTTCGAGTTCGCGAGGGAACATGCTGGACATGTCCGGGCGAAACGGCTGGTAGCTGGGTCCCAGGTAACCGGGCCGAGCACTATTGCGCACCAAGGGTCGACCCTGCATCATGTCAACGAACAGGGGCACGGCATCCTTGGCAGTTCCCTTGAGCTTATTGACCACGCAACCCATGGCAGGATGTCCACCAATCGAACCAAGGTCCTTGTAAGATTGACCGGACTGGCACTGGTAAGCATCGTGGCGACCAGTCGACCCAATCAACGATCGGATAAACACGAAGCGATCTGCAATGGATCCAACCCGTGGCATCATCTCACTGATCATGAACCCGGGCAGGTTGGTTGCAATCGGTTGAAACTCTCCGCGGACCTCGCTGGGAGCATCCGGTTTCATATCGATCGTATCCATCTGGGGGGGGCCGCCATCCAGGTGAATATTAATCACTGCCTTGTTGGATGAACCGATCCCGGCGGCAGCTTCTGCTCGCAGCAACTGGTCCAGCGTCAGTCCACCCAATCCCAGGGCGCCTGCGGTCAAGAAGGCACGTCGCGTGACACCGTCACAATGACGATAGCTGGAACCTTTTACCCTGATCATCTCAACCGGCCTCTCTTTCGAACTTCCTATCGACCCACATCAGCAACCGGAGGATCCTCGGATTGTGCAAATCCTGCAAGATGGATTCCCGGCTTTTGATACAGGGGGTCTGTCAACACAATATATTATCGTCAAAAAATCCACGCTGGCAACGCTGCAATCACCCCGGGATCCCTAATCTTCGCTAACTCACTGGGGGGTCGGGGTTTGGTTCACTCCAATGATTTCTCTTTTGCGGACACCAGGAGATTACTTCAAGTGCTTCAATGGAATTCGGGTGACCGCTACGTCTTCCTTGTTGATCGAGTAGGCAACGTACAAGAATGATTTCCAGACAATGGCATGGGGATACTGCCAGCCATCGAGCTTGCTTTTCCCAGGATAACGCATCTTGGTAGGTTCATTTCGGATAATCCATGAACGATTGAACTGACGCCCATCGCGACTCGTGGAAATCGCCAGCAAGTGACGATCAAACCTCCCTGGCCCCGGGTTGTTGATCAGGTAGACGCTTTGATCGGGGAGCTTACCAAGGGCAAAGCGGGCCGTGGAATCGGGAAAGTTGCTCTTCACGGGTGTGCTCCAGGACTGGCCCTGGTCACGACTTGTCGCCACGTAAAAAACTCCACTGTAATTTCTCAGCGGCATGACAAGGGTTCCATCCTGTCGCTGGTACATGTTCGGCTCAGCATAACCGATCACCTTCAGGTCCTGGAACGGAATCCGGGCCTGCTTCCATCCGGACAGTCCATCCGGGGCCGCGGTCACCAGCATGCGCATCCGCGCCGTGACCCGTTGATCTCCCACATGTTCACCGCCAATCACCAGGTGGCCATTGGATAGTTGGAGCGGTGGATTGATGAAAAAACCCCTGGTAATGCGCCGGGCGGTTCCCCACGTGTTGCCGTCGTTCGACAGACGTGCATAGAGCGCCGTGTCCGGATGAAAGTTAGTGCCTCCGGTTACCGTGTAGTAAGCGATCAACTGCTTCTCGTGAACCCGAAACCCAGCGGCTACACAGATACCCTTGCCTGCATCATGATCGGTCAAGACCCGGGGTTCCGTCCAGTTGGTACCATCGCTACTGGAGCAATACAGGATGCGCTGGCCCGGGGTATCTTCATCACGGATACCATTGGACCACATCGCGTAACAACGATCCTGGAAAATAACCAGCTGCGGGTGATGGCAAAACTTGTATCCTGTTTCTTCTGCTCGGTAAAGCAGACTGTGCTCACCGGGGACCTGCTGCAAACCAAGCGTCACTGGTTTGGTTGTATCGAAGAGCCCATTAGCCGCCTGGAAGGGAACGGGTGCGGGATCAGCTGCCTGGAGTTCGAGACCACCTGTCACGAGGGCCAGGCCGCAGGCAATGACCTGGTTAACAACCTGTTGAAACCTATTCGACCGTTGCATGGGAACTCCTATACCTGTCGTGAAGAAATCGTCGTATCAATTACTTTCCCTTATTTCAGCCATTTTAACGCACGATTCTCACGGGGAACAAGCGACCATGGCAACGGGCTCGTAATGCTGGACAACGGGCAGCGGCCGGGGCAAACTTGCGACAGCTGTCAGGGTACCTTAAAACATGAGGTAGTCCGTGACATGACTCATGCCACGGCCCTGATAAAACAACCTGCCCGGAGGAGACCTACCTGATGAATCCACGTAACCGAAGCTGCCACCGTCCCTTCCGCTGGCTCACCGTTCTCGTCTGTGGGTTCCTGTTGTTGACCGACTTACCGGTGTCGTACGATTCAGTCCAGGGAGTCGCTGCTGCTGAAAAGGTGGCGGCCAAACCATTTCGATTAACACTGCGCAAGCGTGTTTCCAGCGCTCCTAAATCGCCGCTGTACAATGCCATCCAGGAAAAGCAACAATGGCATCCGG
>JAZADA010000530.1:0-14319 GCA_036124135.1 Planctomycetota bacterium
CACAGCCGCAATCAGAGATTTTTCCGGGAGTGGCAACTTGGCCAAAACGTGTTCGGTAGCAGCCGACCCTTCCTGTACTTCCAACTCGTAAACCGCAATACTGCTGCCCGTCAGAATGGTCCGTGAAACGACTGGGCCCGTATGCAGGAAGTTCAGGACCTGCCGAGCCATCACGTCACGCGGACTGACACGCACGTTGATACCCAGGTTCCCCACGACGTTCGCATAGTCGGGTCGACTGACTACGCACATCACGGTATCGACTCCCAGGTCTTTTGCCTCGACCCCGACCATGATGTTATTTTCATCATCCCCGGTACAGATCACGCAACCATCCGCGCTACCTACCCGCTCTTCTTCCAGCTGGGCACGGCTCGTCGCATCCGCATGGATGACCGTCGTATGATTCAGGTTACGAGACAGGACCTGGCAACGTTCCTCACAGGCTTCCATCAACATGACGTTGCAATGGGCACTCTCGAGAATACTGGCC
This sequence comes from Planctomycetota bacterium, assembly GCA_036124135.1. Classification (GTDB taxonomy): domain Bacteria; phylum Planctomycetota; class Planctomycetia; order Pirellulales; family Pirellulaceae; genus JAZADA01. The sequence goes on from JAZADA010000530.1 coordinate 494, forward strand.
AGGTGGAATCCCGTTTCCCCGCCCCCGGCAATGACGACATCCAACTGGGGCGCGGATTCTTTCTGGATAATGGCACTGACTTCCTCGACTTCTTCGCGCTTGCCAATCAAGGTCACCCGGTCAGCTGCTTCCAGCTTGTCCCCGGCACCGGCAATCCAGGTATCGCCCTTGCGGGCAATGGAACCGATACGGACACCCTTGGGTAAATCCAGTTGTTTCAACGATTTATTAATGAAGGGACTTTGCTCGCTAACCGTGGTCTCCTGGAACTCCAGTTCCCCGCGAGTAAAGTTCTCTACCATGACCGAACCTGGGTTCCGAATCTGGCGAGCAAACTCCATGGCCGTCAGGTGCTCCAGGCTTAACATGCGGTCGATATTAAAATGACTCTCGTAATCAAACGTGCTCAGGTCGCGCAAAATCGGCGCATAAACCCGCGCCACGGACCGCCGGGCGCCCATCGCCTTGGCAAGGCTCGCTGCCACGATATTGACCTCGTCATCTCCCGTGACCGCCAGGCACAGGTCAGCAACCTGCACCTCGGCCTGGAAAAGCGTCGTGGACTGTGAAGCCAGGCCTGTAAAGGCACGTACGTCCAGCTCTCGATTCAAATCTCGAGCAATGGTCGGATTACGATCAACGATCGTGACACCGTGTCGGCTGTTACTGAGAGATTCGGCGATCGAACGACCAACCGTACCAGCTCCGAGAATGACAACTTTCATCCCAGGTGCGTGTTCACCCCAACCTGCTAGAAGAAACCATTGGTAAAAGTCAGCTCACTTTGACTGGTCATTTCTTCCCAGTTCTTTACTGACCCAAATAAAAAAGAGGCAGTCAAAAGCTGCCTCTCTCTTAAATTGTGCCTCCATCATCCAGAGTTGGCAAGCGATAGATTATAAATTCTCGCTGTCGCGGCCTCACCGGTTCCTGGGTCGGGGTAACTTTCCACACTCAAAAACCGCTATTTCACAGCGTCTCACTGGTATCCACCTGTCGCAATCGTTGTTGGCAGAATTCTCATCATGAATGCGCGCCAGGCGAAGGATCCCCAGAACCGGACTGTTAATTCCACCAGGAAACAACCAGCAGCACAAGAAAGACAATACCCAGTAAAACCATGCTCGACGTTGCTAAGCGTATCGCCCCTAGAAAAATGGGTGGCAAGTCTTCATGCCGCGTGGCACTAAACACCAGGCTAATCGCCAACACCAGCGGAGCCAGGAACCAGTAAATATTCGTGGTAGCCAGAACGGGAATCACGTCCATCATCCTTTTTTAAATTTCATCCGAGTCTGGATGAACTTTTTCTTTTCCTGGTCTTCTTCCCGAGACAGGATCAGGGGACCTGCCTGGGCATCAAAAATCGCCAGTACATTCAGTAACCCGGCGATCAGCGTGTACAACGTACCCATGTCAAAAAGAGCACCATATTTATAATGCCAATCTGCCAGTTGATCAGCGTTGCTCGGGGGTGCCATCCAGCCGTTAAGCCAGGGCTTGCTATCAGCCAGCTCATCCATCTCAAGCACACCATTAGAATTCTTATCCCAGCGTGCCAGCAGATCCGCGGGGCGATAACGGGCCAACGATCTTGAATCCTGCTGCTGATTCAAATCGTTCCTCTCGAATAAAGTAATTAATTCATCCCCGGTAACCTCGCCATCGGCATTATCATCAGCCTGACGCACCACGTCTAGAAATTCTTCGCTACGAGCTCGTCGACTCTGCACGATAGCTGGCAGCGCCGGCAAACCAACTCCCACTTGCATGAAGTATTGCCAGCGTTTTTCCTCGGGCCCCCAGGATGCATAGACCGCGTGACCTTCACTCATAATGAGCCCGGCAAAATAAGTTGCCAGGATACAGACCATGAAGATGCAACCCTTCACGTATCGACGCTGGTAAAAATGCCCGGCACCCGGAAACACCCAGGCACAAACCGCAGCAATCCAGGGAGTCCGTAAATCAACCTCCAACGCTTCCCCGGTAAACGGCTTCAATGCGATCGGCTCGGATTCTCGCTCCTGGGAATCAGCATCATCGGCAGGGGGTAACGTCGCATCGCTGGGCACGGTTTCTCCTTCTCACACAGCAGTCTATCTGCAGGAAAATTCATTCTATCGAACTTCAGCTGCAAAACCAGATCAACTTGGGCTTCTTTCATGCCTGAAACAACCATGAAAACATCTGCGTATCTTCATTGATCTGGACTTCTCGATCTGGCAACTGATAGAATCCGCCGCCCTTGATCCTGTCCAGCGGAGTCCCGTTTCCGACAAGCGAATCGCAAGTAGCCATGTCTCAACCAGAACTTCACTCCGCTCAACACAACACCCCTTCGAGACGACTCGAATGGCACATCGTTTTTGCCTTACTGCTATCCCTTGATCCCTCTTATTGCCTGGCGGCAGATGGCCAACTCGAAAAGCTGCGCACGAAAGTGCGGGAAGCACCAAACCATGCCGAGGAACGAACAGCGCGTGAGCAGGAACAGCGACCTCGCTGGCTCACAGAAGAGCAGGAAGACGAGCCCTGGAGCGATTTTTTCGGCCAGATGCTGCTGGTCACCTTCACCTCTCCTTTCTGGGTACCGGTCGGTATCCTGGAAGACAATCATGCCATCGACGGGTATTTTTTTCAGTACCCCTACGAGGCCGACCAGGCGGGCTTCATGGCCATTGGTGATTTGCCGTCCCGGAATGACAAGCTACGTGCATGGGCCATGCGAATGGATATCGAGTATGGCGACAGCTTCAATAACACGGCTCGGATCGGTGGACACGCATTACTGCAATCCAGGTCGCGCTGGTGCCTGGATGGGGCCGTGGATTACCGCTACGAGAACCTGGCCTCAGGAAATCAGGACCAGTTATGGACCGGGGATCTGAATGTCGTGTATCGTTTTGCTCAAAGTGAAACCGTACAGTTTCGAACCGGTTTGGGTTTCAACTGGCTCTCCGATCAGCAGGACAGCAATTTCGGTTTCAACTTCACTTACGCAGCCGACTGGCTACCCCGTCCACCCTGGGTGACCACCGCGGAAATCGACCTGGGATCCATCGGAGAAGCCACCCTCATCCACGGCCGTTTCACGGCTGGAATCCAGCTCCGCCAACTGGAAATCTACGGTGGCTACGATTACTACGATGTTGGACACGTGGATCTCAGTAATTTCGTCAGTGGTATTCGCTTCTCCTACTGACCGAGATAGTCCCAAGCTATCGACTACCTCGACAAGCCTGTGGCCAAGGTATCGTTCAGCGCGTTATGCTGACGGCTTCTGATTGTTAATCCTGGAGAACCAAACCATGAGCTTCCCAGCCTGCTTCCCGAGGATACTGACTCCCTGCCTCATGGCCGCATACATCACGGGCCTGGATGCGATGATCGATCCTGCCTGGGTCCGCGGCCAGGAGAAACCCCTGACCGTCCAAGAGGCCCGGGTCTGCGTAACTGCAGCCGATCATAATCGTCCTGCCAATTACCCGGGACTCGGCGATTTCATCGGTTGGCCCGGGGGCCTGGAACGACTCCCCAACGGAGACCTGCTGTTGGCCCATTCTGCTGGTTACTGGCACTCTTCTTTTGCACAACCCAGGAAAATCGAGCCGGAGTTAAGGAAACGGTGGTTGCGGGAAGGCTGGCCCCTGGAGTTTGCCGCTCCTACCGGGGGTCGTACCATGGCTTGTCGTTCGACGGACGATGGCAAGACGTGGTCCAAGCCAACAACGATTATTGACTATCGCCTGGATGACGGTGCGCACGCGGTCTTCAGCTGCCGAGATGGAACGCTGTTGTGTTTCGTCGGGGTACAGGCTTCCTGGTACGGCTACCTGCAGGCTCCCCTGGAATTCCGGGATGACATTTCCGGGCTCAATACCAAGCAGTTCGTACTGCGTTCCAGCGACCATGGTAAAACCTGGTCCCGCCCCATCTGGCTGGAAAGTCCAGGTAATTTCTATGAGCGCGCTCATGGGGGCCGCCCGGTTCAACTGGCCGACGGGGGTATTCTCTGGGCCACGTATTACCAGGTCCGGGGAGAAAAATATCTGCGAGGCGCTATTCGCCGCTCGGATGACTCGGGAAAAACATGGAAAGTGGTGGGCAGGATCACCCGGGTCGACAATAACATTGACGAGCCCGCTATTGCCCAACTGAAAGATGGCCGCTTGATCCTGCTGACACGACCGGACGGTGCGATTTTTTATTCAAGCGACCAGGGAGTTACCTGGCAGGACTCCTCAACGCGCCTGGTCAGCAGTGGCAAATTGAAGGCACCCCAGCTCATCGTACTGCGTGATGGCACGCTCATCGCCGTGGCAACATGGAACAACCTGCGAGCCTGGATCAGCAAGGACCAGGGCCGAACCTGGACCAAGGATATCCCGTTGGATACTTCCTGTTATGGATACCCAGGATCATTCGTTGTCATGAAAGACGAATCGATCCTGATGCCTTACTGTGCCAGCGGCCGCGCTCCCAATCGTGTTTACGTGGTTCGCTTTCGCGCCAACGCGGCACGGACCGGTATCGATTTCCTACCTTTTGTCACCAACCCGTAAAACCAGTCCTGCCTCCAGGCGGGTAACATCGTCCTACCGATCGGCTGTCCCATGGCACAACGCTACTTTATTGATTCGCCCCCCAGTAATGATCAGGTCACGATCAGCGACCGTGAAGCACATCACCTGCTCCATGTCATGCGTGCGGACGTAGGGCAGCAGGTCATCCTGTTTGACGGCCAGGGAAACGAGTTCACGGCTGAAATCCAGGCACTGAAAAAAAGTAGCGTGGAACTGTTAATTCTTAACCAGCAGTCCGTTGATCGGGAACTGCCAACTCAACTGACCGTGGCAGTAGCGCTTCCCAAGGGCGATCGGCAGAAATGGCTGGTTGAAAAACTGGTCGAACTGGGAACCTCCGCACTGGTACCCCTGATCACCCAACGGGGTGTTGCTCAGCCGGTACCCCAGGCACTGGTACGACTGCAGCGCACCGTCGTGGAAGCCTCCAAGCAGTGTGGCCGAAATCGCCTGATGCAGATCCAGCCACCACGAACCGTCGACCAGTGTATTGCAGAAACCGCCGACTGCGATCGCCGCGTCTTCGCTCACCTGCAAGAAGATCCAGCAGGAAGATCCGTCGATCAACATTGTAGCGGGCTGCCAGCCAGCGGCCTGGTGCTGGCCATCGGGCCGGAAGGAGGCTGGACGACCCAGGAAGCGGAACAGTTCCTGTCTGCGGGATGGTCTGCAGCTTCCCTGGGAAGCCGGGTCCTGAGAATTGAAACCGCAGCACTGGCACTGGTCGCGCGTTGTGTGCTGCAGGATCCCTGGCTGTAAGCCAGGATCCGTTTAATCGGTCACGATTTTCTGGAATTCGATCAGGCGTTTTTTATCGAAACAGGCTGCACCCGTTTTTTTCAGATACGCTGTCAGCTCAGCTGGTTTGGCCGTAATACGAATCTCGTCGTACTTGTTCTTGGGTTTAGTTCCATCAGCATTCGGCTTCGCACGCCTGGCAATACCGGGCAATTTCCTGGTTTCAATGGCCTCCGCAATCACCAGGGAGTCCATCAGGAATATTTTCAATCGCTGACCTGCCTGGATCTCGTAACGCAACAGCAGGTAGCCCTTGGCAGTCTTGTCTTCCGGCTCCACATCCCTGGCCGCCACGGTCATCAATCGGAGCGACGATGACGACGATGGAATCGCCAGGCGGGTCGTTGGGAGCTTGATACGACGAACCTTGACCTTTCCGTCATCTTCCAGCTCCATGAACACGCCCTCGTGCAGACGAGGATTGTTCTTATCAAGACCGATCGTTGCCGGTACCGGGTGTATCGATGCATCGGCCTCGTCCGGTACCTGTTTCCAGTAACCGACGAGTTCATCATCAGCACGCGCCGTGCGGGCATCCGCCAGGGGATGATCCAATACCGCAATGGGCTCACAGCCCGTAAGCCCTGTGAACATGATCCACAGGCCAAGCATAGGTGTCCACGAGTCCAACCTGAACGGCTTAACCCATTTACTTGGGCGCCGCGGCCTTGGGTTTCTCGAGCGTGCCAAACAGATGTCCTCCTACTTCACCATGGGCCCAGGTGCCCGCGTACTTGCTGTTATAAATAACCACGCGACAACTAAACGTTCCCAGGCCAGGAATCTTTGCCTTGGTCAACGTGATCACGGGAGTATCGCCAGCCCACTGGATCTTCAGGGGAACCGGCAACGTCAAGTCCTTGCCGCCGTACTTGATGCGGGCATTGAGCAACCAGTAATCACCCTGCAGCTTGGTAATACTACGGATGGTATATTCTTCCTTGGCCGGTGCGCCCTGGTCATTACCGATCACGGTAAACTGGCCGATCATTTTGACACCGGTCATTTCCTTCTGGAATTTCGCGAACTTCTTTTTCTCGGCTTCTGCTTTCTTGGTGTCAGCCGATTTCTTTTCATCCGGGGCAGCCTTTTTATCCTGGGCAATACTGTTCGCCGGGACGATCACCAACCCTCCCATCAACAGGATGAAAGCAGATAGTAACAAGGGATTCTTCATGACTGATCTCCTCAATGTTTCACATGCTGTTCAGGAACTGAATCGCTTGTGCGACCTCGGTCACCGCGTTGTCTGAACCCTGGCGGTCAATCGTTAAATATCCACCATACCGGTGTTCTTCCAGAATTCCAAGCAGTTCCGGGAAATCAACCGTCCCGGAACCCAGCGGAACTTCCAGCCCTCTCCCCCGGGCAAGATCCCGCATCGCATCCCGGGCATGCACATGATGCACGTACGGAGCCAAAACCCGTGCTGCTTCAGATGCGGAAAAACCGTTGATCACCAGGTTTCCTGGATCCAGGTTCACTGCCAGTAACCCTTCTGGCAGTGCATCGATCAGTCGTTTCAGGTCAGGCCCGCTTTCACTGCCAGTACCGGCTGTCAGGAACGTGCCAACGTGCTGACCATAGCGGCCCAGGTCAGAAAGCGCCTGGACCAGTGTTTCCCACTGGGGATCATCGGTTTCCTGCGGGACCTGTCCCACCTGGTTGATCACCACGTTGGTCCCCAACTGAAAGGCAAATTGCATGGCCTGCTTGGTCGCCTCGATGCGGCGATCAAGATTTTCCAGGACATGATAGCCATTGCGTGTCCGAAAAGAGACCGCCGCGACCTTCAGATTGAAATCAGCGATCGTCTTGCGCAAATGCCGAATGCCCGATGCGGTTATCTCGGCAGGTTGCACTTCCGTACGAGCATCAATTTCAACCGCCTGGGCACCCAGGGAAGCGGCCGTCCGGAGTGCTTTCTTGAATGGTTGCCTCAAGCTGGCTAACCGCACACTGATCTTAAGTGACAGCACGTTGATCCCTTGCTTACTGGATTCACCCCCCTGGCACGCATGAATTCCCCTGGCCGGGTGATGAATACCGGGAAATGACAGGATGCTAGTATATCCCAGCAGTGCTCCAACGGCCACGATGCTTCCTGCTGGGCAACCTCACCCGATCTCGTTAAGATTCAGCGGAGCAACAAGAGCCAGCCCGGATGAGGGAATCCTGGCCCAACGTTGCGGAACAACCCCAGGAACGGTAAAACGAAAACATGCTCACGGTACAGGACATTTCGAATTTTCTGGAAACCTTCGCCCCGGTAGCACTGGCCGAAGAATGGGACAACGTTGGCTTGTTAGTCGGTGACCCCGACCAGGAAGTCACACGGATAATGACCTGCCTGACCATCACACCAACCACTGCCAGGGAAGCTCTCGAGCGGCAGGCGGAGATGATCATTACGCATCACCCTCTTCCCTTTCGACCCTTGAAGCGACTGACAACAGCGCAAACGGCCAGTCGACTGCTATTACAGTTGATCGAGGGAAAGATTGCGGTTCACAGTCCCCACACGGCGTTTGATTCGGCAGCGGCTGGTATCAACCAACAACTGGCCGAGGCCCTGGAACTGGAAGCCATCAAACCCTTGATTCCCCTGGAGAACGATGAAGCGGGGCTGGGGGCTGGGCGACGCGGGAAACTGTCTCAGCCGGTCTCCCTGGAAACCCTCGCTCAACGTCTCCAGCTGTTCCTTAACCTGCCTGGCTTACAGGTTGTTGGAACGCCCGACCAGGTTATCACGCGGGTCGCAGTCGCTTGCGGCAGTGCCGGACAATTCCTGAACGTGGCACGAAAATATCAATGTGATCTGTTAATCACCGGCGAGACGAATTTTCATACTTGCCTGGAAGCAGAGGCCAACCAGGTGGCACTCCTCTTACCGGGCCATTATGCAAGCGAGCGTTTTGCCGTTGAGCAACTGGCGAAAACGTTATCGACCCAGTTCGAGACCCTGGAGATCTGGGCAAGCGAAACCGAGTCCGATCCGCTGGCCTGGTGGAACTAGATACCCCGGTGAATCTGGACGGCAGCGACCTGCATTGCGTTGACCTCAGCGAGAGTCGGTTTCATAATGAAATCCATGGTTTACCCGTTTTAATCCTGCATCCGTTTACCCGGCATGCTGCACCCCCCCGCTAATGCCATGTCCTGTCGATTCCTAACTGCCCTGCCGATCTTCAACGAAAAGAACCACGTGCAATCGGTTCTTTCGAAGGTACGTCAGACCAGCGAGTTTATCCTCGTCGTGGATGATGGGTCCACCGATGGCTCCACGGAATTGCTCGAGCAGGAAGACGACCTGCTCCTGGTTACCCATCCCCGTAACCTGGGCTATGGAGCAGCCCTGCGCACCGCTTTTCAATATGCCATCGACGAGAAATACGATTTCCTGGTGACTATTGACTGCGATGGTCAGCATGAACCCCAGCGGATCCCAGAATTCATTGAAGCCTGTCAGCACGTGGACATTGTTTCGGGCAGTCGCTACCTGGAAACTTTTGCCGAGGACGGATTACCCCCTGAACAACGTAAGCAGATCAACCAGGAAATCCTGGTCGATTTGCAAGATCTGCTCGGGCTTAAACTGACTGATGCATTCTGCGGATTCAAGGCGTACCGTGTCAGTGCACTGGAAAAACTAGGGATCACTGAAACCGGCTATGCGATGCCCCTGGAACTTTGGGTGCAGGCAGTTCACCTGCAATTAAACATCAAGGAAATCGCAGTGCCCCTGATTTACCTGGATGAATGCCGTTCGTTTGGAAGTGTCATGGATGATGGGAACACGAGGCTGGCCTATTACCGGCGAGTCATTCACGAGAGCCTGCTGGCGGTCGAAGCCACCTCCTCACCAGCACCTGGCCAGGAACACGATAGCCAGGAGGGTGTCCAGTGAAACACCTATCGATCTTCAACCACGTACCATCCCGTTACCAGGTAAACCAGCAGCTTCCGCTGTTTGTCTAGAACGTGTCTCCAGGGGTCATGACAGACATGGATCAAGCAGATCGTTTTTCTGACCAGCGACTGCGGGCACCAAGTGAACACGGCCAAGCGCTGGTTCACCCGGCAGCAACAACGGCCGAGAAATCGATGCAGGCCTATCGCGATCAATTGTCTCAACATGGACATGTCTCCTGGGCTGGAAAGCCCTGGTCAGAAATTGTCAGCGCGGCGCGGCATGACCTGTTAGAAAAAGCGTTTCAGCATTCTTCCCAGTACCTCGATCCAGCCAGCCAACAGGAAACATCCTCTCCCCGGATCGTGTTACTGGGACATCAACCAGAGCTCTTCCACCCGGGAGTCTGGTTCAAGAATTTTTTCGCACACCATTTGGCCCAGCAGTTGTCCGCTGTCTGTATCAACCTGCTGATTGACAATGCCACGCTTGACTCAGCGGCCATCCAGGTCCCCGCAGGGAGCCCGGGATCCCCTGGCATGGACACCGTCGCTTTTGATCGGTCCGTTGCTCCTGTTCCCTTTGAAGCCCGCGATGTCCAGGACATGGACACCTTCCTCACCTTTGCCGATCGAACTCAAAAGACCATCGGACACTGGATCCATAATCCCATGGTCGAGGAACTCTGGCCCCGGGTCATTGATGGGCAACGTGCCACTGGCAACCTGGGCCTGGCCCTGGCACGGGGACGACATCAGCTGGAACAGGCAGCCGGCATCCAGAACCTGGACGTGCCCCTAAGCACCATCTGCGAGAGCGAATCGTTCGACTGGTTCGTCTCCTGCATCCTGTGCCAGCTTCCCCGCTTCTGGGATATTCATAACACCAGCCTCGAGGCCTACCGGCAAGCTCATCGCGTCCGTAGTAAGTCACACCCGGTACCTGTCCTGGAAAGCGATGCCCCCTGGCTGGAGGCTCCCTTCTGGATCTGGTCACGGGACAATCCCGAGCGCCGCCCCCTGTTTGTCAGCCACCAGGGAAACCAGCTTGAATTAACGGATCGCGATCAGTTGACTTGTTCCCTGGCAGTTCCCCGGGAAGGGAATGCTCACTCTATCGTGGAGCAGTTGGCTGCTTACCGGAGCGAGGGTATTTGCATCAGACCGCGGGCATTGATAACGACCTTGTATGCCAGGCTGGTGCTGGGTGACCTGTTCATTCACGGAATTGGTGGTGGACGATACGACCAGCTAACCAACGTGATCGTGGAACGATTTTTTGATTTAGCTCCGCCCGATTTTCTAACGGTGACGGCCACGCTGCAACTGCCCATCGAGTTGCCTGAATTCCAGGAGCAGGCGCTCCACGACGTGGAAACCCAGTTGCGAGAAATTCGCTTTTCCCCGGAACGCTACCTATCGCAGGAAACGGATGACTCTTCGGGACCAGACCCCGCGCAACAGCAACTGGTCCTGGAAAAAGAAACACTACTAGGCACTGTTAAATCAGGGCAACCTCCCACGGCAGCCTGGCACCAGGACCTGCAACGGGTTAACGAACAATTGCAGGTTTTTGCAGCCCACTCGCAAAAAGAACTGGAAAACAGGCGTAATATCATGGAGTCTGCGGCCCAGCAGCGATCTCGCCTGGGATCGCGGGAATTCTCTTTTTGCCTATTCCCCCAGGAAACTTTATGTCCGCTCCTACTGGCACTTTCTCGTGAGGGCTTGTAGTCTATGGCGTAATTGATGGAGCGTTGATGGATCGACAATAACTTAGAGAAGGGATTCTGGACATGAGTTCAACGAGTCCTACGGGTGTTGCCAGGAAGCTGCAACGTTCCGGACAAGGGCCTTTACGCCAAGCTGGCAAGGCCATCGTACCGGCGAGACAATCTCAAGAGTCGATTGTCACCTCAGCGCGAGCCGGGGATCACCAGGCAATCCATCGGTTTTTGCTGGATGTCTTTCACGGCCCTTCGACCAGTGAGTTCACGGCACAGCTCGAGAATCCTACTTACGAGCCATCGGATCGGTTGATCGTCAAGAACCGCAAGCAGATCATTGGTCACGTAAGACTGCAGCAACAGCTGATGCACTTTGGCGACCAGGTCATTCCTATCACGAACCTGACGGAACTAGCCATCGCACCGGAATATCGGCAGCGAGCTATTGGATCGGCGCTATTGGAAGCGGCCGAAGCACAACTTGTCAACGAAGGGTCCCTGCTGGGAACCCTGGAAACCAACCTTCCCCGGTTTTACGAGAAACACGGCTGGACGGTTGCAAGGCGTCCCAGTTTTTCCACCGCGGATGCACGAAACCTTCTTTCCTACATGCGGGCCAACCAGCCAGAGGAATCACGGATTTCCGTCGGTAACCCCTTCGAGACTTCAACGCTCAAGTCCTATAACATTCGTCTCTGGCGACACGTGGAACAGGAAGCTCTCGTTCGCCTGTTTAATGAAAACACGGTGCACAGCTACGGTCCTCTCGAGCGTACCGAGGATTACTGGAGATGGCTGTTCAGTCGTCGTGGTTACGATCGTATTTACGTAGCCATTGATGGACCGGACAAGCTCCAGCTCAACGGATCGTTAAAATCAATCGTGGGTTATGCCGTGATTCGGCAGGGACAGATCATGGAAATCATGACTTCACCCGGCCACGACCAGGCGGCTTACCAAATCGTCAATCGCGTGTGCACAGACGTGATCGAACAGGAAGACCGACCTATCCGCATCGATGCCCCCGGTGGACATCCACTGCATGCATTCATGCAATCCGCAGGAGGCCAGTATCATCAGTCCGGAGAGAGCAATGGGATCCAGGCGATGGTAAAACCATTCGACTCGCTGGCAGTCTTAAAGAAACTGCGAGAAGAGATCAACCGTCGTGCCCTGCAGGCTAATCTCAGTCGACCTTTTGAACTGGGACTGGAAATCCAGGGACAGTGGTACCAGATCCTGTTTACTCCCAGAAGCGTCAAGCTCGTTCCTGGAAAATCGGGTCGCAGCCACCTGCGTTGTGAGAATTCAATTCTAATCCAGTTGCTGATGGGATACCTGGATGTGCAACAGGCCGTGGACAACGGGCAACTGCAAGCATCCACACGAATCGCCATCGAGACGGCCCAGGCAATCTTTCCCCAGTTACCGCTATGGCGGCCCCCCCTGGACGATTCACCAGCATGACACTCGAGCCGGCTCCTGCCACAACACCTACCCGAATTGCGTGGGGATGTGTTTGGTTACTGGGCCTGGCTACCGTGCTGGTTATCTTTCGTCAGCCCCCCGAGGTCATGACCGACGCAGGAACCTGTCTCCTGGCCGCGGAACAATTCTATCAACGGGGAAATATTGATTTTCATACCCTGGTCGAAACTAATGCCAGCCAGTTGGACCAGCAACTAACAACACCCATCACCTGGTGGCCGGCCTCGTATGCAGGTTTCCCCTACTTTTTTCGATCCCTGGGTTTCAACTGGGGCCAATCACTGCAAATCGTCATCCTGTTCGGCTGGCTGCTGGGAACATGGGGCTGGACACGTTTTTTTCGTCTTTTGCTTAGTCCGACGATCCTTCCCTGGTTCCTGGCAACATTCCTGATGTTCCGCTATACCCATGCCAATGCCAATGTGTATGACGCCGGCGAGTTTGTTTTCTGGGCTTTCTTTCCCTGGGTGCTGTTGATCAATCTACAGGCGATGCAAACCGTTCATGTTCGCCACGGAAGAGCCGCCATCCTGATCACGCTGGCAGGCATATTGACGACTCTACTGGTGACCGTGAAATACAGTGCTGGTCTCTCCGCCCTGGGAATCGCCATGGGCTGGATTTTCGTTGTCTGGATGCACCAGGTACCCCGGCGCCAACTCGGTTTCTGGATCCTCGGTGCCAGCCTCGGTACGATCCTGGTATCCCTCAGCGGACTGCTGCCAGCCGGCAACCCAGGTACCGTGCGCAGCGGGATCCAATGGACCGCACTCTGCTGGGGTCCCGGAGCCTGGACATTTGCCATGACTGACCTGGAAAGCCTGGTCGCTCGTCTGCTCCTGGACCGGCCCGGTTCCTGGTTACCCGCCATCGGACGTTACGGAGATGGACGTGTCACGTTGTTAGCACCAATCACCCTGGGGTTGCTACTCGGTCTCTGGTTCATGGTAGGGCGAGAAAGGAAAGGGACGGATCCAAACAGCACTTGGAATGGTTCACTTTCGTCCGCTGACCGGAGCCGGATCCAGCTCGTCGTGGTTGTCCACCTGGTTACGTTCACCGTGGTTTTAACAGGCATGATTTTTACGGGCAGTGCAATTCACATGGATTCTCGTTTCCTGAGACCTGCGGCCATCGCCTTGCTGCCCTGGGTGATAGCAGGCATTGTCAAAGCCATTCATGCTGCGCAATTCTCGACACGACTGGTCGGTTACACCACGCTGGGATTATTCATTGTCATCCCCGCAGGCTATGGTGCTGCCACAGCCGTTTACAAGACCGTCGTCCGTGGCCAGGCAGCAGCGGCACGAACTGGCCC
>JAZADA010000531.1:0-4412 GCA_036124135.1 Planctomycetota bacterium
GCGGTGCTGGTACTGCGATACGCCCCATGCTTCCTGGAAACCGACGGGTAACGATCTTTCGGTCAATGATATCGTCCAGGAGGCCACGCAATGGGATCTGCCTCACGTGGTCATCACGGGCGGGGAACCCATGCTCTTTGCCGAATTGATTCCCGTTTGCGAGAAGCTTAAATCAATGGGAAAGCATATTACCATTGAAACAGCCGGGACCCTTTACCTGCCGGTTGCCTGTGACCTGATGTCGATCAGCCCCAAGTTTTCCAGCAGTGCCCCTGCTCCCGATGATCACCCTGCCTGGTATGGTCGTCACCAGCGGACGCGACATCAGCCTGAGGTCATTCGACGCATGATCTCGGAACATGACTACCAGTTCAAATTCGTGATTGATTCCATGGCAGACGTGGACCTGGTACGGTCTTACCTGGAAGAATTTCCTGGTATCGATAGCGAGCATGTTTACCTGATGCCGCAGGGAGTTGACCAGGAGACGCTGGAGAAAAAATCCCATTGGCTGGAACCACTTTGCGTCCAGTCGGGTTGGCAGTTTTGTCCACGGATGCAGATCCAGTGGTTTGGGCTCTCCCAGGGAACCTGATCCTAGGCTGCCGGGATCTCGAGCAGCGAGCCAATTTGCTTGACCGCATCCTGCAGTGAATGAGATGCCATCTGGAAATTCGTATGGCTGGAAACCTCGGGCTGGATTTCCTCGAACAGCTCCGTGGCTTTTCGCAGCTTCGAGTATTTCTTGCGAGCAGTTTTCAGGTAGGTTTCGGCATCACCCGCTTTCAAAGGGGCACCTAACGCCAGCATGTAGTCATACAAGGCCCGGTGAACATCACGCAGTTCCTCGTCCTCTTCAGCTTCCTCGCAGTGCTTGAGGAACGCTCGAACCATCCAGACATGGCTGAGGAGTGTGTCGACCGCTCGCATGGTTTGCTCGGGTGCCATGATAGCGAATCCTTGCCGATGCAAATGTTCAGGTTGGGATCGAGATTAACCAGGATGACCCGGGACGTCTGGTTACGATGCATCCTCCGTGGATTCATCGTCATCGTTATCGTCATCGGATGAATGGATGGCATCTGTTCCGGATTCAATACTAGCTTCAGTGACGGGTGCCGGTGCTGGCTCAGGTACGGGTTCCGGGGCCGGCGGTTTCCTGGCTGGTTTCGGTTGACAGATCAGTACCATCACGGCTCCGACGATGACGACCGTCAGGCTCATGATGAAAAATACTCCGATCTGGTCATAGTTTCCGTAGCTGGCGACCAGCGTATTGACGATGGGAGCTCCACCGAAAACGAGTGGCATGATGTAGATGGGTTTTCCACCAAAGGTAAAGGACAGGATGATGCCAAAGGCCCCGATGGCTCCGGCCGCCCCGGCCATGAATGCCAGTAGCCCACCAGAACCCATTCCCTCCAGGGGATTGGCACGGATTAACATCAGTGGCACGATCACGGCGACCACGAAGTAAGCTACGCCTACGCAGATCAGTGGCCGTAAACGACTTCCTTTCATCAAGGCCTGACCCTTGTGCAGTACCGATCCATAGGTGCCCCAACTGAGTGCGGTCAACAGGATGCCGCTGATTACGGTTAACCAGTTAACAGCGGCCTGCTTGACGACCTTCGTGATCTTTTTTTCGGTTTCCGGCTCGGCAGATGTCTCGCTTGTTTTTTCCTGTGTGGAGGGTGCGTGATGTGGATCGGCCTTGGGCTTGTTGATAAAAACGAGCGCAGCTCCGACTGCGACCAGGACAATACCGGCCAGGAAGGCCGAATTCGCTTCCTTGAGGTTGCGGTTCATCGTCATGGAAACCAGCGTGTTGACGACCGGCGCACAGCCGAAAACCAGCGGCATCACATAGACAGGTGCCTTCGCTCCCCCGGCCGAGAGTGCCATGATGATTCCCAGGGCTCCCAGGGCTCCACAGACACCGGCAGCTAACGACCAGATAATTCCACTGACCGTGAACTCCCCCTTTTCCCCCTTGAGCTTGATAAACAGGGTGGGAATAACGATTGCCAGGATGAAATAAGCCAATCCCACGCAGAAAAGCTGTCGCATCCTCAAGTCGTCGACGGCGGGCCTCGCAGCGTGCAGCCAGTTTCCGTAGGATCCCCAGGCCAGGATTGTGAGGGCGGCAAATGGTATCGGGAGGAGCAAGGTTTTCATAACAGCTCGCTTATCTGGGAGGGAACATCTCGTCTTGGTTGCTGCCAGTTTAATCGATTGCCAGTCTGCACAGCAATTGCGACCCGCGATTAATCATGACTTTACTGATAATTCACTGACCTGGCTCAAGGCGTCCACCAGTGGATCATCATCTGGCCCACAGAAACCCAGGTGCAGGTGACGGCGCCAGCCTTCGGCAAACGCGAATTGACCCGATAAACGGCCACCCTCGGCATCCAGTTCCCGCAGGGTTTCCAGGTAGGAGTCATGACCCTGGCTCTCATCCAACCATTGTTTCTGGCTCACATGCCGGGCCAGCATGGCTACTTTTTGCTCCACGACCTGGCTGACATCAACCCAGAAATCTGGTGTCACGATCTGGCGCAACGGATCTCGATGGGAATAGGGCTGGGCATGGTAGACGGTGATGGGCTGATCCACTGGATCACGAGGAGGGTCCACGGGGAAATTCGGCATGCCCCGGCAGAACGCTGCCGTGACGGCCAGTCGCGAGGTGATCATGTGGTCCTCCATGTAATCCGCAGGAGCATGCGTGAGCAGGATCTCAGGCGCTACCTCGCGAACCACCGAGGTCACCTGGGCCAGGAGGGACTGTTCGTAAAATATTTCCAGGTCATTACAAATGGAGTCGTGAAAGACTGCCCCGATGCTGGCAGCCGCGTCCTGGGCTTCTTCTCGTCGCATGCGGGTGATCGTGTCCACGTCGTACTCGGTGGTCCCGCAGCAACCGTTTGCAAGGTTCATGTAGTGGATTTCGTAACCAGCTTGCTTCAGCAGTAGGAGGGTTCCGGACATGAAAAGCTCAATGTCGTCCGGATGGGCAGCGATGGCAAAAGCTGTTTTCGTGGTCATCTCGTCTAGTCACCTCGCAAGGCAGAGATCATGGGAGCTTTTAAAGTGGCCGCCACGGCTGCGAATCCGGCCATCAAGCCAACGACGACAATGATCAACAAGTCAAATAGCAAGCGTGATCCCGGTATGGCAGCACCGCCACTGAACATATGCGGTAACACGGTGACCAGGGAGGCAATGATCCCCGTGGCCAGTCCACCCATGAGCAAGATCGCGTGCTCGAGCAGTACCATCAGGGCGAGTCGTCGCTGCCGAAATCCCGTGGATCGCATCAGTGCCAGTTCGCCACGACGCTCCAGGACATTTCGTAATTGCACGGTTGCCAGTCCAAAGGTTCCCAGCAAGAGTCCCAGGGCTCCCAGGCTCTGGAATGCGCTCAGGTACGTGTTCTGTACCTGTAACAACGACTCCAGCAATTCGTCGGTGGATCGTGTGTCAAATCCTTCGTCACTGAAGCGGTTCTCCAGTAACTGGGCAACCTTTTCGGGTTCACGATTTCCGGTATCGATCAGGAAGTAGCGATAGCCACTGACTTCCGGGTAATGCCGCTCGAAATCCGCTTCACTAATTAACAGGCTGCCTTGCAGGATACTGTTGGCCAACAGTCCCACCACCTGGAAGTGAAGCGTTCGCTGGTCCTCGTATTCAATCGTGTAGGATTGGCCGACACCGCCCCATAGTTGCAGGCTGTACATCGCTGTATTCTTGTCGATCACCACCGGGATCGGATCATCTTCTTGTCCCGAATGTGCCGTCTCGGTCGAACGCAAGAGTTCCCAGGAATTGGACTGGTCTTCCTCGAGTGCTGCGTGGGCTGCCCATGAGAAGGGAAGGTCGGCTGTATCAAAATGTTCAATCATGTCCGACGTGACTCCAATGACACGCGGCTGCCGAGCCTTGTAAAGGTTGTTGCAACTGGCATCATCTCCCGGCTGGAAACGCAGGGGGAAAAGAGTCACGTCTGCCAGTTGCTGCATGGTATCGCCAAAAAATTCTTTGCGTTCTATCGGATCGTTGAGATCCTGGTAGATCGGCAGCGAACTCCGTCCAACCAGTTCGAAACCACCCTTCCCAGACTGGCTGGGATCGAGTCGAAAAGCACTCATCGAGGCAATCAGGAAGCAAGCCGTGGCCACCAGGCCGATCGTGACCGTGCTGCGCCCTGCATTCCTGCTGGCATTGCGCGTGGCAAAACGTGCCAGGATGGGAGCCCGGATCAACGCGGCATCATCCATGGATGTTCGTTTCAGGCGGCGGCTGATGACCATCAAGAGAGCCGTTAAAACGAGCGCCCCGGCGCCCAGGAAGGCTCCCGCCTGTCCCTCGCTCCCCAGCTTGCTGGCGATTGACGGGACGGCTGC
>JAZADA010000532.1:0-4974 GCA_036124135.1 Planctomycetota bacterium
GACCCATGACAGCGTTACCTCGGTAAAACGATTTTGAATGATTTCCAGACCATGAACTATGGCATCGAAGAAGGGACCAGTATAGCAGGTTTCTGCCGGTCGGCTGATCCCGTTCGTCCACTTGCGGGGCTAGACCACCACGGAATCATGGTGCGGTTTATTGCGAACTAGCTCATTCTTACCCTGTAATTATCGGGTAAATGAAAAAAACAGGGAAAATTGTCGTTCTCGGTGTACGCTCCCGCAAGCCCTGCGTAACTCTTCTTAGGACGCAACAACTTCTAACTATCAAACACCCTTTTCACCACGAGGAAACGAGAAATGAAACGCCCTGCCAAAAACCAAGCATCGCAAGTGACCCCCGGTCGTCGTAACCTGCGTATCGAATCCCTGGAAGATCGAAAATTGATGACCGTGGCTACGGAATTGGTCCAGATGCCCCAGGAGAGCCAGATTGGCTCGGAACACTGGCCTGAACCGGCTGCCGAGATTGCGGTCGAAAAGGTAACGAACGGTCGGCAAGGTTTCTTCTCCCGTGGCCTGCACAACAATGGTGCGTTCCGGGAACCCACCGGCCATATTCTCTGGAATACAGCCGACGATGCGGGCACCAGTAGCAACTCCTACACCGATTCAGGACGGATCACCTATTACGCCTACGAGTTGAAAAACGTCCAGGTTACCTCGGTTGTTGACCAGGAATCGAACCTGCATAACAACGGTGCTTTCCGGAGCAAGGTGGCCAGGGAGAACTCGTTCATGGCTGGCATCCCCTCCTGCCCCGAGTTCCAGGCCGGTGCAGATATTGTCATGGAAGAGCTGGAGCATGGTCCGGGCTTGCATGATTCGGTTCATTGCCTCACCGGACAGCATGATCGACCTGGACAATCCGTCGAGAAACTTGGCGGCCAGGAAAGTGAGCCGGTGACAGATCTAGCTTCCTTTTCTCACAATCCCGAGTGGCTACGCAGCCAGGAAATCGTAGGCGGTACGATGTGCAGTGCTCGTTCTTCCAACGATCCGGTTTTCTTCTCGCATCACGCGAACGTGGATAAAATTTTCAGTGAAGATACCCTGGGAGGCCAGGAAAGTGAAACAGTCGCAACCGATTCTTTCTCGCTGAACTTTGAAGAGATCAAGGTGACACTGCAAGACGTAGATGAAGACGAGGACGTGGTACCCAGCCTGGGTGACGAGGATGAGAGTGGTGTGGCTGATCCACGTTACACAGAGGATGAGCAGGGCGGTCCCGCCGATCCCCTGAATGCCCTGCAGTCGGGTACGGAAGACCAGGAAGATGAAGACGATGAGTCGAGTGACGACGACTTGCGTGAAGTGGTGGAGCGATTGATCGAGGTGCTCGACATCATCTAGATCGCCTGTTTCAAGCCGGCAGGTGATAGAGATTGTGGCAAGCATTCAAGGAGGAAATTGGGAACGTACTGCCGATCGTTCGGAATAACGAGACCGCCTGCAGGGAACAAGATCCCGGCAGGCGGTCTTGTCGTGTCTGGCTGACGGGGCCAGGTTTCCAGACATGGACTTTCTTGCGATCCTGGCAGGGCTGGGTTAAGATTCCCGGTGTCAGAATTACACTCCCTGGAACGTGATCGGAGTTCGCTACCATGAAATATTGCCTGCTGACCTGTGTTACCACATTGCTCGCCTTACATGCCTCCATCACCCCGGCTGCTGAGCCGGCCAAGCCGATTCTTTGCCAGGGGCACTATCACTCGGAAGCGGACGCGGTCAAGCAGTTGGCCCGGATGGCCGCAACCTATGGCAACCTGTCCCAGTGGCAGGCACGAGCAGCCAGCATCCGCAAGCAAATCCTGGTGGGTGCCAGGCTGGATCCGCTGCCCGAGCGGACGCCACTCAAGGCAGTTATTCACAAGAAGCGAAGCTACCAGGGTTACACGGTGGAATCGGCGGCCTTCGAAGCTCGACCGGGCTTTTTGGTTTACGGAAACCTTTATCGACCGCTGGGGCGCAAGGGGGCACGACCTGCAATCCTTTGTCCACACGGGCATGCACGTGGCCCCGAGGGTGGGCGTTTGCGACCTGACCAGCAATATCGCTGTGCCACCCTGGCTCGCATGGGAGCCGTGGTCTTCTCCTATGACATGGTGGGTTTCGGCGATTCGCTGCACCTGGGCTGGGACCACAAGCATCCCCAGGCCCTGACACTGCAGACGTGGAGCAGCATCCGGGCACTTGATTTCCTGGAGTCTCTGCCGGACGTCGACACCAAACGTATCGGCGTGACGGGCTGCTCGGGAGGTGGTACGCAGACATTCCTGCTGACCGCGCTCGATCAACGGGTGCGCGTGGCGGTACCGGTCGTGATGGTCTCGGCCCATTTCTTTGGCGGGTGTCATTGCGAGAGTGGGATGCCGATTCACAAGACGGCCAAGCTGGAAACGAACAATGCCGAGATCGCAGCACTGGCTGCCCCCCGACCGTTGTTGCTGGTATCGGTCGGAGGTGACTGGACCAAGAATACGCCCGAGGTGGAATATCCTTACATTCGTAATGTCTATGGCCTGTTCGGTAACAAGTCCCACGTGGCTAACTCCCATTTTGCCGACGAGGACCATGGCTACCAGTTGTCGAAACGTCAGGCCATGTATCCCTTCATGGTCAAGCACATGGGCCTGGATGCCAAGGGTATCCTGGACAAGGCCACGGGCGTTTTTGACGAGAGCAAGACGGTCCTGGAGAAGCCGGCATTGATGCGGGTTTTTGATGCTCAGCATCCACTGCCCAGCCATGCCCTCAAGCCAGGATCGAAGGTGGCCTTCTAGCGATGACCTATGTTCCTGTCGAGATATGGTTGTTACTTTTGCTGGCACCACCGGTTACCGAGGCGGACGTGGCTCCGCTTCCGCGGCCTGACCAGGTCGACAAACCGGAGATGATTCGCTTCATCGAACCGGATCCCCGGGCACTACCAGGTATTGTCGTGGATGACGTGGATGCCAGGCTGGTGGGTCAGTGGAAACACTCGGTTCACACGCCCCCCTTCGTGGGAAAGAGTTATATCCACGACATGAAAGAGGCCAAGGGAAAGAAGTCGGCCACCTTCGTGCCAAACTTGCCAGCTGCGGGGCGCTACGAGGTGCGGATGTCACATAACTCCAACATCCGCAGGGCCAACGGCGTCCAGGTCACGATCCATCACGCGGACGGCAAGACCCTGGTCAAGGTGAACGAGGGAGAACCGGCCCCGATTCGAAAGCTCTTTCGATCCCTCGGCACCTTTCGCTTTGAAAAGGGAAAGGCAGGTTCGGTTATCATCCAGACGACCGGAACCGAGGGAAAGTACGTTATCGTCGATGCGATGCAGTTTTTGCCCGTGGCTGGGAAGTGACACGAGTGCCTAGCGGTACGAGCTAGCCTCCAAAGCCCTTGGTTAATTCCTCGAGCGTGATTTTGCCGTCCTTGTTCGTATCGAACGTGTCCTTGATGAACTTGTTCTCGGACCATTCTTCCTTGTCGAGTGTGCCATCGTTGTTGGTGTCGTACTTTTTCACCTGGCTGGCGGCGTACTTACCAATCCGCGACAGCGGTTTAGCAGGACTGGCTGGCTTGTCGGTTGCTTCCTTGTCTTCGCCCTCCGGCTTCTGGGGCTCGGCCGGCTTGTCAGTGGCAACCTTCTTGGTGTCGTCGGTTGCTGCGTCCGTGACAGCTGGTTTCTCGGTAGCCTTGGCAACCGGGGTGCTGTTCGTCGTGATGCGACATGTTTTCAGGGTACCCTGGAGCTTGGCCACGGCGTCATCGGTCACCTGGGTTCGCTTGAGGCTGAGTGATTGCAGATTCGTCAGCCCGGCCAGTTGTGCCAGGCCAGCATCGCTGAGCTTCGTGCCATCCAGGTTCAGTTGCTGCAGCTTAGTTAGCTTGGCCAGGTGAGGTAGTCCGGCGTCGGTGACCTGGGTACCCGACAGGGCCAGGTGTTCCAGGGTGGTGAGTCCCTGCAGGTGCGCCAAACCTTCATCGGTGATCCGGTTAGCGGCCAGGTTCAGGTGCCTGAGATTGGTCAGTCCCTTCAGGTGTTCCAGCCCGGCGTCCGTGACCTGCGTCAGGCGAATGTCCATCAGCACGAGGCTGGTCATTCCTTTCAATTGCTCCAGTCCTGCGTCCGTGATTTTTGTCAGTGGGAGGTCAAGTACCTCGAGGTTTGCCATCCCCTGGAGATGTGCCAGGCCTGCGTCGGTCACCTGGGTGTAGCTGAGATCGAGGCCACGGAGAGTGGCCAGGTCTTTCAAGTGAGCCAGGCCCTCGTCACTGACCTGGGTGTTTGCCAGGTCCAGCCACTCCAGCTTGGCCAGCCCCTTCAGATGTTCCAGTCCGGCATTGGTAACCTGGGTCTTGTTGAGTTTGAGGACGGCCAGGTCCGGGCGTTCCTTCAAATCAGCCAGGTCTTGATCCGTGCTTTCACCGTAGCCCAGGTCGAGGGTTTCCCCGGGGGCACTCTTTTCCTCGGTGGGTTCTTCAGGTGTTGCGGCGCTAGAGTCCTCTGTTTTCTCTTCGTCTTGCTTGGCTTTTGTATCGGAATCAGCATTGCTGCCGGTTGCACTGCCACCATCCTTAGCCGGGGTTTCTGCAGTCGAGTCACTATCCTTGGCAGGAGTATCCTCGTTGCTTTTAGGAGCAGTTTCTTTCTCGGCAGGTTCTTCCTGGTTTTTTGGTTCTGGTTGGGCGGGGTCAGTTGCTGTTTTTGGTTCACTGGTAGAAGCAGGCGGGACAGCCTTTGCCGGGGCATTCGTGTCCTTGCCATCCTGTTTCTTTGCTGGCGCTGGTTTGCGTGGCTTTCGCTGGATGACCTCGACGGTTTCATCCGATCCGCAACCAGTGATGAGTAGGGTGACGACCAGCAGGAGGGTCAGTTGCTTCTTCATGATAGGTCCTTGAGAGAGTGAAAAAGGGCGGGACGCCACCCGTCTGTTATGACTCGTGTAGGGCTCGTATGCAAGG
>JAZADA010000533.1:0-18597 GCA_036124135.1 Planctomycetota bacterium
CTCATCGAATCAATGAGGTGATCGTCGATCATGAGTTCGCGGCGGGAACCAATGTTGATCACGCGCGGTGAGTCGGCAGCAGCAAGCTGGTGACAAAGATGAGAGTCGGCCCAGGTGGCAACTCCCAGCATGCCCAACGACTTTAACCAACTGCGTCGAGGTAAAATAACGTTTCCAGGTGGCGTGTTCATGGCAATAAGGTTTTCCGTGGTGGAAAGGGAACGAAGTCATCGTTTGACCGGGGAACGCATCCTAGCAGAAGGGGTGCGTCGAGTCGACGAATCAGTCGCGGTGTGTTACCCTTTGGTCCGGGGAACTGCCTGGTAAGGGCCTATTTATCAAGGTCAAATATTCGCAGAGTTTCCCGCTTATCTAAATGCCTGGAAGCCTTGAGGTGCTGTCATGAAACGTTTGGCTCTTTGTCTGCTGCTGGTTGGTGTCCTGGGATGTGGAGGGAAGGAATCAGCGGAAACACCATCGAGTGGCTCCGTTAGCGAAAATTCGCAGGTGACACCAGGAGAGGCTGGCTCGCAGGGAGGAGACGAAGCCGCAAAACCAAGTCCCCCGGCGATCGATATATTCAAGGCGTCAGGTGAAGGGAACGTGCAGGCCATCAAACAGCATTTCGCAGCGGGTACCGATCTTGATCAGCGCACGTCGGACGGTCAGGAATCCACTCCGCTGATCGTGGCCATTACGTTTGGACACTTGGCTGCCGTGGAGGCTCTGATCGAGGCCAAGGTTGACCTGGATCTCAAGAACAAGGATGGCAACACGGCCCTCTTTGTGGCGGCCTTCCTTTGTCACCCGGAAATCGTCCAGGCCCTGGTTAAAAATGGAGCAGAACTGAATTCCACGAATAACGACGGCGCAACGGCGCTTGATGGAGTTCAGTTGCCCTGGGAAGCGGTGAAACCGATCTATGAACTGGTGGACGGATTTATTTTTCAACCGGCCGGGATGCCACTTGACTACGAGCGGCTCAAGGCCACCCGGCCCAAGGTAGCTGAATTGCTGAGCCAGGCCGGTGGTAAAACGGCATTGCCAGCCGGTAATCCCGGTGTGCCCAAACCACCAGGGGCCGCCAAGCCAGCTCTTCGTACCTGGAAGGATGCCAGTGGTAATTTCAGTATCGAGGCGGTCTTCGTTCGTGTCGCGGATGACAAGGTAGTACTGCAACGTGCGGACAAAACCGAAGTCTCGGTGCCCCTGTCCGTGTTAAGCGAGACTGATCGACAATACGTTCAAGAGCGACCTGCCGCGTCGCCGCAAACGGATGTTTTCCAGGCCGCCGTTGCAGGGAATCTGCAGGCCGTCAAACAGCATATTGCAAGTGGCACTGATCTGAACCAGCGGACGCCGGATACGGAGAAAAAAACTCCCTTGATGCTGGCGAGTATCTTTGGCCGTACCGAAGTTGCCAAGGCGTTGATTGAGGCGGGGGCTGGATTGGATGTCCTGGATAAGGATGGCGGAACCGCACTGTCGGCGGCTGCGTTCTTCTGTCATACCGAGATCGTCGAGGCCTTGTTGAAAAAGGGTGCCAGCAAGAACATCAAGAACAAGCAGGGTCTCACGGTATTGCAGACGGTTGAGGGGCCTTTCCAGGACGTCAAGTTCCTCTACGACATTGTCGACGGATTGATTTTTAAGCCTGCCGGGATGCCGTTGGACTATGAACATCTCAAGGCCACACGGCCCAAGATTGCTGAATTGCTTCGATAGCCTCCCCGTCCCCGGCGTCGTGACGATGTGATTGCCAGAAGGTCTGCTGCCAACGGATGCCAGGCCCCGCGCTCCGTGGAGAGACTCGGCAGGCGGGCTCGCGGCGGCGTTTTTTACAGCCGCCTGTCATTCGACTGGAATTGGTGGCCGTGACTTCGTTACAATGGGTAAGTAAGTTGTGCGTAGTGTGTACCGCATGCTTTTGTCGGCCCCGTCGTCATTTCCAGGTGTCACCACTTGATACGAGAACCGCGTATGCGAAGCCCCAGGGTCCTGTCCGTTGTCCTGCTGGTAACCTGCTTGGCCTGCGCGCGTGATGTCCCGAATGCCAGTGCACAATCCGAGACTGATTTCTTCGAGACTAGAATTCGTCCACTCCTGGTTGCTCATTGCCTGAAGTGCCATGGCCCCGAGAAACAGGAATCGGATCTTCGTCTCGATGCTCCGCAGCACTGGCTCAAGGGTGGCCTGGGCGGACCGGCGATTATCCCGGGCAAGCCGCAGGGCAGCCTGTTGTTGCGTGCCGTCAGAAAAACCGACCCAGACTTGCAAATGCCACCTGGTAAGAAGAAGTTGAGTCCCCGGGAAATCGCCTCGCTGGAAAAATGGATCAAGGCGGGAGCGATCGCGCCCCGGCAACCGACCACCACGCCGCTCGCTAAATTAACACTCAAGGGGGCGGCCAGCTTCTGGTCGTTTCGGCCGGTCACCAGGCCGGCGGCTCCCACGTCCAGGTCCATTGATGGTTGGAGCTGGACACCCGTGGATCGTTTTGTCCACGCCCGGCTGGCTGCCGAGGGGCTGGCGCCGGTAGCCGTGGCCGACAAACGAACATTGATTCGGCGTGCTACGTTTGATCTTACGGGGTTGCCACCAACGCCCGAGGAGATCAACGTGTTTCTCGCGGACAGTGATTCCAATGCCTTTCATAAGGTGATCGACCGATTGTTGGAATCCAGGGCCTACGGTGAACGCTGGGGGCGTCATTGGCTTGATGTCGCACGTTACGCGGATACTGCAGGCGATGGTGCTGACTACCCGGTTCGTGAGGCCGTCAAGTACCGCGATTGGGTTATTAACGCCTTTAACAACGACCAGCCGTATGATGAGTTTCTACGCGAACAGATTGCTGGTGATATTATCGCGGCGAATGGTCCACCGGAACGATACGCTGCGCGTGTCACCGCAACCGGCTTCCTGGCGATTGGCAAACGGTACGGATACAAGCCGTCGCCGGACTACCAGCACCTGGACTTTGCGGACGTGATCGATTCGCTGGGCCGTTCCTTGCTGGGGCTATCTATTGGCTGTGCCCGCTGCCATGACCATAAGTACGATCCAATATCGAGCGAGGATTATTACGCCTTGTACGGGATCATGCAAAGTACTACCTGGGCTTTTCCCGGAGGCGAAGAGCAAAAACGGCCATCGCACTTTCCGGCACTGGTTCCTCCCGCTGAAGTCAGTAAACGGCAGGCAGCCAGGAAAGGTGAGCTGGCCAGGATCGATCAACAAACCGCCATGTTGCAACGAGAACGCCAGGAAAAAGATAACAACCAGGTTGCCGGCGGGAGTGATCTCGGTATGGAAGCACAAGAGCTGGGTAAGCCGTTGAGCAAGCCCTGGGTTTGTGCCGGTCCGGTGGAAGTTCGAGAAAAGTCGCAGAGTCCTTATCGAAACGTACATCCCAAGGGGACGCGTGGTGTTCACCTGGGTAGTGGGTTGCAAACGGATGGCATGCGTTACGTGTTTCCCAAGCCACTCCAGGCTGCCAGCAGCAAAACCATGTGTTTCAATATCGACTTTCGTACGCAGGCTGGCGCCACTCAGAAAGGCGCCTATCGTTTTTACCTGGGGCAGGGTGTGGTACAGTCATTGGCCGTTGAGTTCAGCGTAACACCGACGCACTTTGCCATTCGAAACGGCGCCCAGTGGGAAATCTTGCGATCACTCGAAACCGGCAAATGGTACACGCTCCAGGTCGTCATCAATCCGCAGCAGAAGACCTATGCGGGCGTGGTTGGAGCAAATGGTGACCTGACCCGGTTCGCGATGAAAAAAACGGCTCCCGGCTGGAATGGTATCGCGGATTGCTTTATCTGTGACGGAACCGGGCATGTAGCCGGTCCGGCAAGTGCACGGGATATCGATAATGTTGGGCTGCGTGAAATACCATTCGCTTCGCCGACCGGTCCTGAAGTCATGCCACGGGTGCCAACGGAGGCTGATAAAGAGCGGCTCCAGGAAATAGCGAACGAGATGGCCCTGTTAGCGAAACAAAAGAAAGTATTGTCGGAGACACCGCCCTATGAAGTTGCCTACGGTGTGCAGGAAGGGACGCCGGTGAACGCCCATATCCAGTTGCGTGGGGAGCCTCGCAAGCTGGGTGACCAGGTCCCCCGACGATTCCTGGAAGTCCTGGGTGGCGATCCCTTGCCGAGCGGATACGAGGGCAGTGGTCGGCGGCAATTAGCTGACTGGATCACGCGTCCCGAGAATCCGTTGGCCGCACGGGTCCTTGTTAATCGGATCTGGCAATGGCATTTTGGCCGTGGGATCGTCTCCACTCCCAGCGACTTCGGCTTCCGCGGCGCCAGGCCGACTCATCCGAAACTGCTCGATTGGATCACGGCCGAGTTCATTTCATCGGGATGGTCGATCAAGCATTTGCACCGTGTCATCATGCAATCACGCACCTACCAGCTCTCCAGTATCAACCAGTCTGAGGCGTTGCAAGTGGATCCCGAGAACAAGCTGCTTTGGAGGCATGCGAGACGTCCGCTGGATGCGGAGTCGATGCGAGATGCCATGCTGGCAGTTAGCGGAAATCTTGATCAAGCTAAGCCAGGCCCCCACCCGTTTCCTGATGTGAACAGCTGGGGATTCACGATCCACCATCCGTTCCACGCGGTCTACGAATCCAATCAGCGAAGTGTTTACCTGATGCAACAGCGGAATCGGCGTAATCCGTACCTGCAACTTTTCGATTCGGCGGATCCAAACGTTAGCATGGGGCAGCGGCAAGCTACGGTAACACCCACCCAGGCACTCTTCTTGATGAACTCCAGGTTCGTGCACGAGCAAGCGAATGGCCTGGCAAAACGAATTGTCGCCAACAGGAAAACGACCGAGGAGGGTGTGCAGTTGGCGTTTGAGTTAGGCCACGGCAGGCAACCAAGCAAGTCAGACTTTGATTCAGCGGTAGAATTCGTTACGAAGTACAGCGAGAAATTTCCCGGTCAAGACCAGGTTGCTTCCGAGCAACAGGCTTGGGCGGCCTTGGCTCGAGTGATTTTAACCAGCAACAGTTTCTTGTTTGTCGACTAATTCCTGGTCCTTTTTAAATGAACATGCCATTGATTCGTGATCGCCGACAGTTCCTGAAAAGCGCCTCCGGCGGCTTTGCCATGACAGCATTTAGTGGCATGTGTGGGAGCTTGCAGGCACGGTCGGAAGATCCGCTGGCACCACGGGATTCACATTTTGCCCCGGCGGCGGATCGCGTGATCTTTATCTACGCGACAGGCGGTGTTTCCCATGTGGATACGTTCGACCATAAGCCAAAGTTAACCAGGGACCATGGCAAGTCGATTGTGGCCTCGCGTTGGCTCAATAAGCCAGGAGAATTTAACCGGCACCTGATCAAGTCACGATGGAACTTCAAGCAATATGGCAAGAGCGGCACCTGGGTAAGTGACCTTTTCCCGCATATCGGGGGTGTCATTGACGATATCTGTGTACTCAATGCCATGCATTGCGATAGCGATGGGCATGACAAGGGAACGCTCGCCGCGCATACGGGATCGGCACAGTTCGCACGTCCCGGTATCGGGTCCTGGGTCAGCTATGGACTCGGTACGGAAAACCAAAATCTGCCTTCCTTCATGGTTTTGGCCCCGGCGACTCCTTACGCGGGCGCGCAGAACTGGGGCAGTTGCTTCCTGCCTGGCTGTCACCAGGGGACGCACGTCATTCCGGGGAAAGATCCGATTGCCAATGTGAATCCCAGGGGAATGACTCGTCCGCAGCAGGAGATGGAACTTGGGCTCCTCAGGCGCCTTAATCGTAGCCACCAGGATAGCCGCGCTGCGGACCAGGTAATCAATGCCCGGATTCGGTCGTTTGAAACTGCCTTTGGGATGCAGCAAGCAGCGCCGGAAGCATTTAACCTGTCTGGTGAGACCCGGAAAACACTCCAGATGTATGGCATGGAACGTGCTGACACAAAAGGGTTTGGGTGGCAATGTCTCATGGCCAGGCGATTGGCAGAACGCGGAGTTCGGTTCGTTGAACTGATCGACGTCGGTTCGAACAGCAACTGGGATTCTCATGGCAACATGGGAGATCACGCGCGGCTGGCAAAAAACATCGACAAGCCCATCGCGGGATTGATCAAGGATTTGAAACAACGGGGCATGCTGGACCGAACGCTCATCGTATGGACCTCGGAGTTCGGGCGGACACCCTTTAACGTGAATGCGAATCATGCAGGCAGGGAACATCACAAATTCTGTTTTAGTTCATGGATGGCCGGAGGTGGTGTGAAAGGTGGAATGGTCTACGGCACCTCGGACGACTACGGCATCCGGGCTGCAGAAAACTCAGCTCACACGCATGATTTACATGCGACCATATTGCACCAGCTGGGCCTTGATCACGAACGGCTGACCTACCGTCACGCAGGTCGTGATTTTCGCTTGACCGACGTTCGTGGAGAGGTGCTTCATGACGTACTGCATGGGGAGCGGGCCACGGGCTAACCGATAGCCAGGAGCCTGCGGGTGCCGCTGGGGCGTTTTCGCAGGCATGTTCCACTCCAGGCTTTGAGGGGGGGCCATCTGGTACACTATAGTGGTGCTGTATGAACCGGCGTTAAATGACTCTCCTCGTAAATCAAAAGAATCCAAATGAAACAACTTGTCACGATGTTCCTGGCGTTACTACTGATTCCCCTGGGTGTCGTTCAGGCGGCTGAAAAGAATCCACGACCGAACGTGGTCCTCATTTACATTGACGACCTGGGGTACGGTGATATTGGCGTCTACGGATGCAAGGATATTCCTACGCCTAACATCGATCGACTGGCTGCCGAAGGCGTTCGTTGCACGGCGTCCTATATCACCAACCCACCCTGTTGTCCAAGCCGCTGCAGCCTGATCATGGGGCAGTACGGCCAACGCTTCGGCAAGTATGGCATGTCCCGCGGGCTTGCGATTCCCGAGGATCGTCCGACGCTGGCCCGCTTCATGGCTGATAACGGTTACGTCACCGGTCAGATTGGTAAGTGGGATATCGGCACGAAAGCCCAGGGACCATTGCAAGTCGGTTTCACGGAGGTGGCACAAAAACCACCGAAAAAGAAGGTCGGCAACCAGATCTCGAAATACTTCTGTATTAACGAGGCTGGTAAGACACAGTGGCTGACCGACTACGACGGCGATAACGTGGTCAAGTTCATTGAACGCCACAAGACAGACCCTTTCTTTCTTTACTGGTCGCCCGAGGCGGTTCACTCCAGCAACCAGGAGGCCCCCGCAAGTCTGACCAGACGTACAACGGCCAAGGGAAAACGGAGCAAGCTTGCCGGAGCGATTGTCTCTGTTGATGACCAGGTGGGTAAACTGCTGGAGGTGCTGGAGAAGCGCGGCTTGCGCAAGAATACGCTGGTTATTTTCTCGAGCGATAACGGTGCGAACGGTAGTGAGGGTGGCCTTTCCACGCCTTACCGTGGCGGTAAAGGCCAGGGGACTCAACAGGAAGGGTGGGTCCGTGTACCCACCATATTTTCCATGCCCGGCGTGCTTCCCAGCGGGAAAGATTACGACGACCTGGTGGCTAACTTCGACTTCTATTCCACGATTGCTTCCCTGGCGGGCCTGGCCATTCCCAGGCACTGTGACGGAGTGGATTTGATTCCGTATCTCAAGGGCAGTCAGAAGGGGGACCCGCACGAGTACCTTTTCTGGCTCAACAACGAACCCGGGGATGCCGTGCGGAGGCACCTGATCGCCGTGCGTTGGCAGGATTGGCGTCTCTACAAGAAGTACGACAAGGATCCCTGGCAGCTGTTCGACCTCAAGGCCGATCCGCGTGAAGAGAAAAATATTGCCGCCGGCCATCCGGAGGTTGTCAAGAACATGGCCTCGCGGCATGCTGCCTGGGCAAAAACCCTGGCGCCCCTGGGTACAATCGACAAGGTGCGGACCCGCAACAAGGATAGTCTCACTGGCCACGGCTGGGCATTTGCGCCAGCCAAGGGCAAAAAGGATAACAAATGAGAAACATGGGCATGACTGCAATCGGTGTTTCGTGATCCTGGTAGACCGATGATTCCAGTCCAAATCCAGGCGTCCAGCCTCTCCTTCCAGGATCAAAAACTTGATACGATAAGGCAGATTCGTTCTCATTTATCCTTATCGAAGATGGACACGTTCCCGAGTAGAAACTGGTTGCACTCATGAAAAGAATCTTTGCCCTGTTCGCGTTTTGTTGCTGCGCTCCGTTGTTGGCTGCAGAAGAACCAACGCCACCCAATATCGTTTTCTTCTTTGCCGATGATCAGACTGCCAGCTCGCTGGCTTGCTACGGTCATCCGCTGGTCAAAACACCAACCATCGATGGGTTGGCTGCCCGTGGTACGAGATTCTCCAATGCCTGCGTCAGCCAGTCGATCTGCTGGGTCAGTCGCACCACGATCCTGACCGGTCTGACGGGACGCAGTTATGGCACGCCAGGCAGGCATGACGCGGCCCGTCCCGAGGCGGTCAGGGAACTCTACGTCGACCTGCTGCGCAAGGCTGGCTACCGGACCGGTTTCGCCGGCAAGTGGCATGCCAAGATGCCCAAGGGCTGGAAGCCAGAGGATCATTTTGATGTTTTTCAACGGATTGGTCGCAATCCGTTCTACAAGAAACAACCGGACGGTTCGTTGCGTCACGAGACTGAGTTGATCGTGGATCGCGGTATTGAGTTTCTCGAAAACCAGCCGAAGGGGCAGCCTTTCGCTCTCAACATGTGGTTCAACGCCTGCCATGCGGAAGATAGCGATCGCCGCCCAGGGATCGGACATTTTCCCTGGCCGCGGGCAGTCGATGGCCTGTACGAAAA
Organism: Planctomycetota bacterium; assembly: GCA_036124135.1. GTDB lineage: Bacteria > Planctomycetota > Planctomycetia > Pirellulales > Pirellulaceae > JAZADA01. Next base: position 8,833 of record JAZADA010000533.1, read on the forward strand.
AGATGAGATTGCGCCTCCGAGACTGAACGACCCCAAGATCTTCGCGAGCCAACCGACTTTTCTTAAGACGACCATTAATCGCGAACGCTTCTTTTGGCGATGGAACACGGATACGAAATACCGCACGAACATGCGTGCCTACCTGCGGATGGTGAGTGGGATCGACAATGCCATGGGGCGCTTCATCAAGGCCCTGGAGGCGAAGGGATTGGCCGATAACACCATCATCGTCTACACCGCCGACAATGGTTACCACATGGGCAACCGTGGATTCGCTGGTAAGTGGTCCCATTACGAGGAATCGCTACGTGTTCCGATGATCATCTTTGATCCTCGGGTTGATCAGTCCGCAAACGGGCAGGTGGTCGACTATTCGGCACTTAACCTTGATCTTCCGTCGACATTTCTTGACTGGGCCGGTGTTGCCGTCCCTGAGCGCTACCAGGGTCGTAGCCTGAAATCCATTGTTTCAACCGGCCAGGCCAAGGATTGGCGTAACCAGACGTTTCATGAACACTTTGCGGTACGAGCACGCATCCCGGCCTTCGAGGGGTTGCGAACCGATCGTTACAAGTATGTTCGTTACGTCGATGAGGGGAACTACGAATTTCTCCATGATCTCAAGGAGGACCCCGACGAATTGACCAACTTCGCCCAGGACGCCAGGTACCGTAAGACGCTCAGGGAATTTCGTAAACGGACCGACGCGCGCGTCGCTGAACTGGGTGGGCCCCTGTTGCCGCTGCAAGGAAATCTTTCAGCCTCCACGCCTCCAAAACCCGTGGCGGCTGCGACCGTAGCGAACCGCCCAGGAGCAAACGGGTTTGCAAGGCTCATCGGTCCCGGGAACCCACTTCGTAGTTGGTCCGGCGATTCGAAGTTTTGGTCGCACAAGGATGGAGTACTGATCGGGAAGGCCGATGGCACGTTGAAAATGAACCGTTTCATCACCTGGAAAGTTGCCACCGTTCGCAACTTTGACCTGAGGGTCAAGGTGCGGGTTACCAAGGGGGGGAACAGTGGTATTCAATACCGCAGCGCTCATGTCCCGGAACGTGGGCTGGACGTGGTGGCCGGCTACCAGTGCGATATCGTGGCCGACAAACCTGAATACAACGGCATGCTCTATGAAGAAAAAGGCCGCCGCATTCTCTCTCACACGGCGGAAAAGGTGATTGTCGATCCCAAGGGCGATCGTTGGGTGGTCGGAAAGTTTGAAGTCAAGGAATTCGCTCCCGGCCAGTGGCATGAGTATCGCATCCTGGTGGAAGGGAACCGCCACCGGCATTGGATCGATGGGCATCCCACGGCCGACCTGATCGACTTCGATGAGAAGGGCAGAGCATTGGATGGTCTGCTTGCCATGCAGGTGCATGTGGGCCCCCCCATGACAATCGAATTCAAGGAGATGATGATCAAGCATCTGCCCGACAATCTGCCGCTGCTGCAATCCAAGGATCATCCTATCCCGGCTGACGCCTACGGCGTACGTCCCCAGGGGCGTTTACCCAAGGACTGGAAAGCGCCCATCTACGGGGAACAATGAGCCGGATCCTGATCTGCTCCTTACAGGAACCCTTATCCGTGAAAAAACTGTTGTACGCTTTAGTGTTGTTCACCCAGCTGTTTCATGCCCAGGGTATGGCGAGTGCTGCCGATCGCCCCAATATTCTCTTTTTCTTTACTGATGATCATGCGCTCAAGGCACTTTCGGCCTATGGCGGTCCGCTGGCCAAGATAGCCCCAACACCACATCTTGATCGCATTGCCCGTGAAGGAATGCTCTTTGAACACTGCCTTGTCACGAATTCGATCTGCGGGCCGTCCCGGGCCGTGGTCCTGACCGGCAAGTATTCACACCTTAACCGTCAAAGGACCAACAAGGAAAGCTTCGATGGCTCCCAGCAAACCGTATCCAAGTTACTCCAGGCCGCTGGTTACCAGACGGCGATCGTCGGAAAATGGCACCTCAAATCGACCCCGACGGGCTTCGATCATTTCGAGGTACTCAAGGGCCAGGGCCAATACTACAACCCGATGCTGATCACCAACGGCAAGAACATCAAGCACACCGGTTACACTACCGACATCATCACCGACCAGGCCCTGGAATGGCTCGGTCAACGGGATAACAGGAAGCCGTTTTTCCTGATGTGCCAGCACAAGGCGCCCCATGGTCGCTGGGAGCCGGCATTCCGCCATCTCGATACCTTCGAAGAGATTGAAATCCCGGAGCCACCAACCCTGTTCGACGATTATTCCGGACGCAGCGCTGCTCCGGCTAACCATGCAATGGGGATTGCTGAACATATCGGCCCCAGCCGGTTGATGTTCCGCTATTCCAGCAAGTTTACCCCCGAACAATTCAAGATCTTTGACGGTCATTTTCGGCCTCGTAACGAGGCCTTTCAGAAGCAGAACCTGAGCGGCCGAGATCTTACACGCTGGAACTATCAGCGGTACATCAAGAATTACCTGCGGTGTGTAAAGGCGGTGGACGAGAACATTGGTCGCATGCTCAATTACCTTGACGAAACGGGACTGGCCAGGAATACCGTCGTTATTTACAGCTCGGACCAGGGGTTTTGGCTGGGGGAGCATGGCTGGTTTGACAAGCGCTGGATGTACGAGGAAAGCTTGCACACCCCGTTGTTAGTGAGATGGCCGGGTGTAACCAGGCCCGGGACTATCAATAAAGCACTGGTCTCCAATCTTGATTTTGCCCAGACCTTTTTGGAAATTGCGAGTGCCGACCAGCCCCAGGACATGCAAGGGAATTCGCTCAAGCCGCTGCTGCTGGGAAAGACGCCAGCCGACTGGCGTAAAACACACTACTACCACTACTACGAGGCTGGCGGTCACGGCGTGCCGGTCCACTATGGCGTCACGGATGGACGATTCAAGCTCATCCGTTTTCCCGACGCACAGCTCGATACCTGGGAATTCTTTGATTTAAAGAATGATCCGATGGAAATGAAGAGTCGTTACGCCGATCCCCGGTACACGCAAAAGGTTGCTGGGTTGAAGAAGGAGTTAGCCAGGCTCCGGGGCCAATACAAGGTCAAGAAGTGAAGCGAGGAGTGGTTCCCGGTTGACGGACGGCCAGAGACAATGCAGTGGCCCCTGCCGGCGGTTTTCCTCGGTTCACTTGCCCTGCGAGCGATAGACGGGTTTAAGTCCGCGTTTCCAGGTCTTGGCCTGTAGATCGTGGCCGATGGATTTGAAGTGGGCGAACAGTTGTCGCTGCAATCGATCGGCAATCACGGGGCGTTGGTCTGCCAGGTTCACGGTCTCGCCAGGATCGTCTTTCAGCTGGTAAAGTTCGCGGCTCTTATCTTCCAGCGTGTAGATCAATTTCCAGTGGTCGGGAGTAATGATCGACCGCTTGAAGGTGTAATCGCGATAGTCGGTCTCGGAGAAGACGATTCTGCGTGCTCGTTCACCTTGCATCGTGGGCGTGAGACTTGTTCCTCGCAACTGTTTTTGCGCCTTGGCTGGCACCTGGATGTCAAGCAAGTCAAGAACGGTAGGCATGACGTCGATGCTGCTGATCCTGTCCGAGATGACCTGGCCCTCGGCCTGTCCTGGCAGCTTGATAACCAGCGGCACGTGGATCAATTCGTCGTACAGCGTGAAGCCATGATCAAAGCGACGGTGTTCATAGAACTCCGTGCCATGGTCTGAGGTCAGTACAAAGAGGGTTTTATCGGTCAAGCCCAGCTTGTCAAAGGCAGCCAGGAATTTCCCGAATTCCTTGTCCATGCGCTGGATCTTTTCGTCGTAGACAGCTCGCCAGAAGCGGACGTCGTCGTCCGGTAGTGTCAGTTTGCCTTTTTCCAGGCCTTCTTCCCTGAGGAGCTCCTGTTCCAGTTCCGACCCGGTATATCTGTTGTCATAGCCAGGGTCGACGAAACGATAGTCGTAACCCGCCTCAGGTGTTCGTTGACCATGGACGTCGTAGCCATGCAGGAAGAGAAAGAACTTTTGTCGCTTGTTTTCCTGGAGCCATCGGATGGCCCTTGGAATGCTCTGCTCGATACTGCCAAACTTTCCCTTGGGGTAGTAGTAAATATCAAACCCCTGTTCGTAACCGAAGCCGCCGCTTACGCCAGCGTTGCCAGTGAAACCACCGGTCGCATAACCATTCTCTTTCATGATGTCGGCCAGTGTTACCAGGCCGGGAGACAGTTCCTTGAGGTTGGCCAGTTTCTTTTCCTGGTCGTTGTAGACCGCATACTTGTTGGTCATGCGATGTTCGGAGGGATACACGTCGGTGAACCAGGTCATCGAGGCAGGGACGGTCCAGGAGGCGACTGACATCGTGTTGGAGAAGCGGAATCCGTTCTTGGCCATTCCATCGAGGAACGGAGTCACCTTGCGAGGGTATCCGAAGCACCCCACGTGGGCTGCCTGCAGGGCATCGAAACTGACCAGGACGACGTTATGATCCTTGTACTTCAGGGGGAGAGGAGGTGTCGCTCCAACTGCAGCATTTCCCATGGCCAGGCAGAGCCAGAGGCAGCTGGTAATCATCATCGTATAAGTCCCAGGGCGAGTCACTTGCATCGGTTGGTTCTCCCCGCGATTTGAGTTCTGCCGATGGTGTCTTACGGAGTCCGGGCCACTCGGAAACCGGCAAAATACTTGCGCTGATCACCAGTCAGATAGAAACGAGTTGCCGATCGGCAGCTTGCTTCGTTAACCAACCAGGAGCCACCACGCAAGACGCGGTGCCGCCCATCATTCGGTCCGGTTGGATTCGTGGGCCTGGAATGGGTGTAGTAATCTTTGGCGTACCAGTCCGAGCACCATTCGGCGACGTTGCCATGCATGTCGTACAAACCCCAGACGTTGGGCGGGTAACTGCCAACCTTTGCGGTTCGGCCCAACGACTGCAGCCTGCTGCTGGATCCATAAACGGATGGTCCCCTGGCGATAAAATTCCCTTTTTTATTAGTCGAGACGTTGCCGAAGTGAAATCGGTGGGTCGTTGAAGCACGGCAGGCATATTCCCATTCCGCTTCCGTCGGCAGGCGGTAGCCATTTCCACCTGCGACCGCCAGGTCTGCCTGCTTGATCGAGTTCCCATCATGCTGCAGGTTCGTCATCTTGTAGTAGGACGGGTACCCATCCTTTTGGCTTAGGCGATTGCAGAAGGCGGCGGCATCAAACCACGACACGCGTTCGACGGGAAACTCGCTGGTATCGAGTTTCAATACTTTTGCTTTGCCATCGGCGGTGCTGCTGAAATGGCTTGGTGCGAATCCCATGACCTGTTGAAACTGACGCTGTGTCACCTCGTGCTTGCCCAGCAGGAACGGGGTGTTGATGCGCACCTCGTGCGGAGTTTCGTCCGTTTGACGTCCCGATTCCTTGGGAGGGCTGCCCATCTGGAAAGCGCCTGCGTCGACAATAACCGTCGCCAGTCCCGTCGATTTGCTCGTGGCATATGCGAGGATAATACTCCGGACGATATACTTCGCGCGGTAACGCAATTCAGCGTTATTGCTGTTGGCCGACAGCTTGCGAACAATCGGTAGCGCAGGCTCACCGCATTCGATCAGTTGCTTTACGGCCGATACGCGTACCGCAAACTTGCGGTCCTCGAGTTGCTTGATCAGCGAAACGATCCGCAGCAATTCCTCATCCGCAGGAGGCTCAGCAGGTAATGCCGAGATTGGTCCAACGGAGGATATGGCCAGGATCGCCGTGACGAGTAATGGTAAACGCATGGATGTCAGTATATCCCAATCGCGCGAGGTGGGCCACTTCGATGTCAGGACGGTGGTTATGTCTCGGAACGGATTCTATGCAGGTTCAAAAACGGCTGTCGAACCAATGTTGTTTGGTGTAAAATCACGCAGGTAAGCACGTAGTGGTCACTGACCCTGGAGATGGCACGAACCTGTCGCGACAGCGGCAGCAAGGGAGCACCTGGCAATGCGGTCGACGATGTGGCACGCTGTCCTGTTCGGTTTGCTCCTCTTTTCGTGTGCCTGTTTCTACCTGGTGCGTCCAGGAATGGCCGGACACCACGCTGGGTCGCCCAGGGTTAGCGTGGCAGGGGGGATTTCAAGCTGTCTTTTGAAACCGTTAACGCAATCAAGAAGATCATGTTGGTCCGCGATGTCATTCCGCCACCTCCTCCCAGGCAAGTGCTTAAAAAGGGATTTCGTTCTGACGAGGGCGGGGTGTATTTGATTGTCAAGAACGGTGCCGTCAGTTGTGCCATCGGAAAAGAGGTCGGGTGTCGTGGTTCCGGATACAGGGAAGGACAACGTGATTTTAGCTGGTAAGGGGATATCTGATGAGCGATGAGATAAAAGTGTTGAACCTCGGCGCTGGTTTCATGGGTACGTTGCATGCCAAGGCCTACGAGCAGATCGAGGGGGTTCGGAATGTGGGAATCGTAACGAGGAATTACAGTAGCTCCGAGCAATTGGCGGATATCCTGTCTGACGACGTGCCGCGATTTACGGACTTCGAGGAGGCCCTGGAGAAGACGTCACCCGATGCAGTGGCCATCAGTACCTATACCGACTCGCACTACCACTATGTCTCCACGGCCCTGCAGCGTGGGCTGGATGTCTTCGTGGAAAAGCCTCTCGCCGAGACGCTCGAGCAATGCCAGGAACTGTTTGACCTGGCGAATCGCGTCAATCGGAAGTTGTATGTGGGCTACATTCTTATGACCCATCCGTCGTGGAATCAATTCACGGAAATAGCCCACGAGTTGGGCAAGCCGCTGGCCATGCGGATGAACCTCAATCAACAGACCAAGGGTGATTTCTACGATACGCTCTACAATATCATGCAGGTCCAATCGCCGATCGTGGACTGTGGCGTTCACTACGTGGATATCATGTACCAGATGGCTCAGTCTCGACCGGTAAGAGTTCATGCTATCGGTTGCCGTAACTGGGATCTCGTGCCGGAGCATATATGTAACTATGGTCAGCTGCAGGTTGAATTTGAAGATGGGTCGGTCGGCTGGTACGAGGCAGGGTGGGGGCCGATGATGAGCGAGACGGCTTACTTCATCAAGGATATCGTCGGGCCGAGAGGCGCAGCCAGTATTTGCCCGGACAAGGGACGATCTGATGATAAAGACCATCACGTGGAGGCCAACACGATTATCCGGCATTATGCCGAGCAAAAGGACAAGGAATTCGTTCGAGAAGATGAGGTTATCAAGATCGAGGAGCCTGATCACGACGGGCTCGCACTACTTGAACAGCAGGCCTTTATTGATTGCATTCGTAACGATACAGATATGACTTCTCATCAGGATCGGGTGATGACCAGTCTGCAAATCGTCTTTGCTGCCGACCGATCGCTGGAAACCAAGCAAGTCGTCGAGCTGTGATCCTCGGGCGCGTACCGCGAGTCGATACCGCACTTAATGGGCAAGCAGGTAGGCGAGCAAGTCGAGGATTTCTTCTTTCTTAAGCCCGTCGACCAGGCCCCTGGGCATCGGCGAGGTGGGAGAAACCTGGCGCTCAACGATCTGCTGCTTGGGAAACGAAACGATCTTGTCAGGAGCGAGTGGATCAGGAACAAGGTCGATGTTGGGTGAACGGTAGTCCGTCACGAGGGTGTGTCCCGTGAGCACACGACCGTCAGAAAGCTCGAACATCGTGCTGGCGTATTTCTGGGAAATGACTGCGGAGGGTTTGAGAATTGACGTCAGCAGGTCGCGAGTCGAGAATCGCCCTGCGACGGTGGTAAGATCCGGTCCCGTCACGCCTCCCTCGCTTCCCACGCGATGACAAACCACGCAGCGAGCCGTCGCAAACATTTTCCGACCACGTTGCGTGTCACGTTTTTTGGCCAATGCCTGGTCGACATCCAGGAAGTCTTTTGATGACCATTGCTTGATAACGACCGAGCGGGCCGGGGGCAGCTCAGGAACCAGCAGGGCGGCCTGCTTGCTCAAGCGTTGCTTCCAGGGTTCGCGTAGTTGCTCGGGCAGGTTGGTGAAGGTGGCTTCGCGGATCAGCCGGCGAAAAGTCGGCATTCCTTCACCAGATTCGAAAGTGTCCATGTCCAGTAAACCGGCGAAGAATCGTTCTCGCAGTTCGCCAGTCCAGCCCTGCGGCTGCGTGGAGAGGATGGAAAGCCAGTGCATCTGTTGACGTTGGTTGCCTGTGGCCCGACTCGCTTCCAGGAGTTCGACGACTCGTGGAACCAGCCAGTCGTCGTGTCGTTTAGCCATCAAACTGCTTGTCTGCTGGTCCAGCAGGAAGTGATTTGACGGAAAGATCGTTCGTAGTTCACTAAACAGGGGATCCCACCTGGAATCGTTCGCATCACGGTCTTTCAGTTGGCGCTGTGCCAGGTCAGCCCATTCGTATTGCTGCCAGGGGAGTAGGTGGGCAGCCTTGATGGTAACCAGTCGCTTGGCCAGGTGTTCCCGGTCATCGTCACTGCCAAATCGTTGTAGGGCGAGTGCGGCAGAGAAGAAACGGTCCATGTTGGTTTCCTGCCAGGCCTTCGTGTTCCACGTCGTGGTGGGAAGTGTTTCAATGACGGTTCGTGCCGCGTGACGGATCCAGGGATCGGTGGCGTCCAACTGGTTCCACGCCTTGGCCAGTGTCTCGGCCGACGCATCGCCGCGTAGTGATTCTAGTTTCCTGCGAGATGCACGAGCCGACTTTGCGTGCCTGGCAACCTGGGCCTGTTGAGGGGTGAGTCGAGCTGCCGGTTTCTTTTGCCCGACGTACCGCACGCGATAAAGTCCACTCTGGGTCTTGCGACCGCCGGTCACGAAATACATTGCACCATCGCGGCCGAATTCAATGTCGGTCACGTTCAAGGGGGAACCGCGGAGAAATACCTCGCTGGATCCAACATAGCTGGATCCGCACGGTTGCCAGTGAACGGCCAGGATCCGGCCATAGGACCAATCGAGTACAAACAGGGTATCACGGTAGGTGGCCGGGAAATTGTTTCCAGCGGTAAACTCGACAGCCGTGGGTGAACCGCGGCCAATATCGAGCGTGGGTTGAGGAATCGACGCCGTGTCGGGATTGTAGGGGGGCCACCGCTTGGTCACCTGTCGCCAGCCGTAATCTCCCCCAGGGAGCAGGTGGAGTACACGCGTGGGCCGATACCAGGAACTGCCCATGTCGTACTCGGCATCCGCATCATAGGTGAAGAGATCACCTGCTGCATTGAAATCCAACCCGTAAGGATTACGCAGACCGCGGACAACGACCTCCCAGTTCTCTCCCTGTGCGTCGGTGCGGGCGACAAAACCATTTGGCGTCTTCTGGATCGCGTCCGGGTTGGGGACAAGGGGTGGGAAATAGTGTGCGTCCGATGGTTGTTGGACCGAATCGCCAAAGATGGCGTATAACCTACCGTCCGGACCCAGTGTTATCTGGTTGCGACCATGCCCGGTGCCGCCGGCAAACTTCTTGATCGCCTTGACCTGGTCGAACTGGTCGTCCTGGTTCGTGTCTCGAAGGCGAAACAGGGTATGGCTCTTGTTGGCCATCACGTAGAGACTGTCGTGGGCAAAGGCCAGGCCGCGGCATTCACTAACAGGCGCCTTGATGGGTTCCAGTTGGGCCCGGCCTTTTTCCTGGAGAGTGATGCGCACCAGTCCTTCATCTTCATGCCCAATGACCCAGCGCCCCTGGGGATCCTCTGCCAGGGAAATCCAGGATCCTTCGCCTGGTCCGGCTGAATACAGTCGCTCTACCTGGAAGCCGGGCTGAGTTCGGAGTTGATCGGCTGCAGTCGAGCCGGTTTGTTCCAGCG
>JAZADA010000534.1:0-11952 GCA_036124135.1 Planctomycetota bacterium
ACCCAGGAAATTGCAGACATGGTGGTATTCCTGGCCTCCCCGCGATCCAGCCATACCACGGGCCAGATTATTTTCGTGGATGGGGGCTACACGCACCTGGATCGAAAATACACGGCCCACGACGAATAAGCATTGTGCCTCGTGTAAAAAGCATGTTTCACGGGACCCTGTCCCAGGGATTTGACGTCTCATTTTTCCCTTGCTCCACCGGTGAATTATGCGACGTGACCCTCTACAATATTAAGCACTTCAAGATTCACGAGTTGTCTACTGGTGGTTGTGGAAATCCCTGGCAAGCCGACTCCAGCAGGAAGATAAAACCCATGATGCGGATTGTTGGTAGCCTGTTCGTATTGGCCCTGGCCTCTGGTCTCAATCTCCCGGCCCAGGCAGAAACACCTCTGAACCAGCTCAATGAGGCGGAACGCCGCAGCGGCTGGAAATTATTGTTTGATGGCAAGACGACCACCGGCTGGCGCAATTACCGCGCCAAGAATATCAGCGATGGCTGGGCTGTCCAGGACGGCATACTCAACTGGACCAAGAAAGGTGCCGGCGACCTGGTCAGCGAAAAACAATTCAAGCATTTCGAACTTTCCATCGAGTACCGCATCTCGAAGGGCGGGAACAGCGGGATCATGTTCCACGTCACGGAGCAGGCCCAGTATCCGTGGCAGTCCGGTCCGGAAATCCAGATCCAGGACAACGTGGATGGACGCGATCCGCAGAAAGCAGGCTGGCTCTACCAGCTGTATCATCCTGTCAAACCGAACTGGGCCAAGTTCTTTGAATCACAGGTTGGTTTCACAAGCCCCGAAATCTCGGATGCGACACGTCCGGCCGGGCAATGGAATCATCTCTACATTCGGATCGGCGATAAGAAATCCGAGGTCGCATTAAATGGTGTCAGCTATTATTACTTCCAGAAGGGGAGCAAGGACTGGAACGAGCGCGTCGCCAAGAGCAAATTTGCCAGCTTTGCTGGTTTCGGCAAGTCCGAGCAGGGGCATATCTGCCTCCAGGATCATGGCAACGCGGTGGCCTTCCGCAACATCAAGGTGAGAGAACTTGCAGCTGACGGATCGGTTCCCGATCCCGTGGACCGAGAGTTACCGTTGCAGGCGGTGGAGGCATTTCCCAAGCTGAAATGGGAAGGCTGGCAAGGCGTTGATGACAACGGGAAAATCAGGCAACTACGTCCCATCGAGATCATTCACGGTGGTGATGGTACCAACCGCCTCTTCGTGGGAACGCAAAGTGGCATGATCCACGTCTTTGATAACGACCCCGAGGTGAAATCCACTTCCATGTACCTGGACCTGAGAGATCGTGTGCATGACTGGACGAAGGATAACGAGGAAGGGTTGCTGGGCATGGCCCTGCATCCCAACTACAAGACCAACGGGGAGATTTTTGTCTACTACAACACGGTCAAGAAACCCCGTACCGCCTACCTGTCTCGTTTCCGGCGTTCGGCAGACAATCCCAACCGGGGTGATCCTGCCAGCGAGGAAATCATCATGGTCATTCCGCAACCATTCGCCAATCACAACGGGGGCCCCATGGTTTTCGGTCGCGACGGGTACCTCTACCTGGCGCTGGGTGATGGTGGTGGCCGTAATGACCCCACCGGACATGGCCAGAACCTGAAGACCTGGATGGGATCCATGCTTCGCATCGACGTGGATCACAAGGAAAAGGATCTCAACTATGCCATTCCCAAGGACAATCCCTTCCTGGATCGACCGGGTGCCAAGCCGGAAATCTACGCTTACGGATTGCGGAATATCTGGCGGCTTTCGATTGATCGGCAAACCGGCCTGATCTGGTCTGCTGATGTAGGCCAGGACCTCTGGGAAGAAATCAACATCATCAAGCGCGGGGCTAATTATGGCTGGAGCATCCGCGAGGCAAGTTACGGATTTGGCAATGCAGCCGCTACCAATCCTGACAAGCCGGTCGATCCTCTCTGGGAATACGATCACCAGATTGGCAAATCCATTACCGGTGGTCATGTTTACCGTGGCAAGAAGCTGCCCGAGTTGTTTGGCTACTACATTTATGGTGATTACGTGAGCGGAAAAATCTGGGCCTTGAAGTATGATGAGAAAACAAACAAGGTCATCGAGAACGTGCGTATTCCATCGACCGGGTTACCGGTACTGGCCTTCGGCCAGGATGAACATGGGGAAGTCTACTACATGATTGCCACGGCAACCGGCAAGACGATCTTCCGTTTCGAACGGAAAAAGTAACGCGACCCATTGGTAATGCAAGGTCGGCCAGGCCTGCGACTCATCATGGATCGGCTGGAGCTCTAATCTAACAACGTATATGGATCCGGGGCCTGCTCCTGCGGGTCCAGGTCATCCAGGAGTTGCTCCATGATTCCGTTGTTATGATCCTGGATAATAAGTTGCGAATTAAACAGGGCGGGCAATTCAGCCAGCAAGACCGCTGCCAGGGCAATGGCTCCAATCGCCATGTAGATTAGCTCCAGTTTGACGAGCCCGATTCCCGCCAGGAGCAAACCGAGAGTGAAGATGCTGATATTGACGAAACCTCTCGACCAGCGGCCCACGTAAAAATGGTGTAGCCCGGCAACTCCAAGATAATTCAACACAGCATAGGTATCGGGGTCCTTGATCCGGGATTTGGCTTGTCTGTAATACAGTTGCTTGAGGTCGTCTGGCAACTCTCGAATCCGCAACCGCAATTGCTCTTCTCGCGACTCTACTTCTTGACGTTTAAGCACCAAGCCGCCTCCCAAATCAAAAACCGCACGACACGTTTCAGGTCCTCTGCTCGAGTCGTTAACGCGCGAGCGTAATCACCACAGCTTCTCGCTTCCAGAAAAGCATGAATCGTTTTTGTTCAATTACCTGGAAAACAACTTGCCATCCGGCAGCAGCTTCCTGGTTCAGTGTTGCTTCCAGCTTTTTCATGGGGATCCCTGATGCACCCAGCAAAATGGTTCCCAAACCGCCTTCTGCAACATGAATGATCTTGTACTCTGAAAATGCCATTTTCACATCTCCTAATATTAAAACAAATTACCACATGGAAAAAAACGGAGCCAGTTTGTACTTGTTCTCACAAACCGTGGAATGCATTTTAGCACAGCGAAAAACTGGTATCCGTGTAAAAACAACTGCTTTTTACAGACCTGGAGCACCTGGCCGCCTTTCCAGGCAGTCCACCTGAAGTACCAGCCGGATTATCTTGACGTTAAATAGCGACCTCACCTATGATAATCGCGCCGTGCCGGCAACGGCTCCCGTTTTCATCGCTCCTGCTGATCGATGGAAACGATCCGCGAGATCATCGTTCACTGCCCTGGCTGCTCATGTCTACGGATCATCATCAAGCGGAATCACGTTTGCGCCAGTGGGGACTGGCCGTCGCTATTCTTCTCGTCACCCTGGCAGTCTACTTTCCAGCCATTGGGTGTGGTTACATCTGGGACGATGATGACTACGTCGTGGCAAACCGCACACTTCGCAGCGTCACGGGACTACAACGCATCTGGTGTGAAGTTGGTGCAACCCCTCAGTATTACCCAATGGTTCATACCAGTTACTGGATCGAATACCATCTCTGGGGCCTGGAGCCGACAGGCTATCACCTGGTCAACATTTTATTACACGCATTCAATGCCATCCTACTCTGGAAAATCCTGAAGTTTCTCAGTGTTCCCGGTGCCTTCCTGGCGGCCCTCCTGTTCGTAGTTCACCCGGTTCACGTGGAATCGGTCGCCTGGATTACGGAACGTAAGAACACGCTATCCGGTGCTTTCTACCTGCTTTCTGCCTGGTGTTACCTGCGTTGCATGCTTGCTCCTGGTGGACAAAAACATGCCGGGAAACTTTACGCGATCTCCCTGCTGCTGTTCATCGCGGCGATACTCAGTAAAAGCGTAACTGCCACGCTGCCGGCAGCCCTGCTCATGGTCCTGACCTGGAAGCGACGACGGTTCGAATGGGAAGACGTGACTCCGCTGCTACCGATGCTGATCGCGGCCGTTCCGATGGCGATGGTGACTGCCTGGGTCGAGAAAAACATCGTTGGTACGATGTACGTTAACTGGGATCTGTCCGTGATTGACCGCTGCCTGATCGCAGGCCGCGCGACCTGGTTTTATGCCGGGAAATTACTGGTCCCGCTGCAACTCACCTTCATCTACCCGCGTTGGGCTATCGATGCCGGCACCTGGTGGCAATACCTCTTCCCCATCTCCGCCCTGGCATTGGTCGGGCTGGTCGTGTGGCAAAGATCCCGACTGGGTGGAGGGCCACTTGTGGCCATCCTGTTTTTCGGCGGCACGCTGGTACCAGCATTGGGATTCGTGGATGTTTATCCGATGCGTTTTTCCTTCGTAGCCGATCATTTTCAATACCTGGCCAGTATCGGCCTGCTAACCCTGGCCGCAGCGGCATTCACAACCTGGTCGAAACAACTCCCGGGCGAAGCGGATGTTGTCTCACCACGAACGATCGGCGCTGCCTCGCTACTGGTCATCCTGGGAATCCTGTCCTGGCACAACTGTGGCAAGTACCAGGACCTCGATACACTTTGGTCAGATACGGTTTCCAAGAACCCCGGGTCGCAGATTGCAAACGCCAGCCTGGGAACATTACGCGGGGACCAGGGACGATTCAGGGAAGCGCAGGAATTGCTTCTGCACGCCATCGAACTGGACGCAGAATATGCAGAGGCCTACAACAACCTGGCAATCATCGACGGTGAACTCGGCAACATGCAACAGGCTTACGAGCACGTCCAGAAATCTATTCAACTGCAACCGGGTTACGCCAAGGCCTATTTCAACCTCGCCATCTGGTTTGAGCGACAAGCAAATCTACCGCAGGCCCAGGCCAACCTGGAAAAGGCCATCTCGTTAGAACCCGGTTTTTCCCAGGCACATAATCGGCTTGGCATGGTCCTGTTCCAGATGGGGAATCGCAAGGCGTCCATCGATCATTTCCAGCAGGCCGTCAAACTGGATCCCATGTATAAGGAAGCGCAACTTAACCTGGACCGTGCCAAGATCGCGCCCTAGTCCAGCTTCCCGCTCAAGGCTGCTGTGGATTCAGTCACCGGGCTGACTTATAATTGTCAGCGACACTCAGCAACAACATCCTATCTCGGGACAGAATCGCCCTGAGATGGCATCTTGTTATCAACCCTGTCCTGTTTCATGAAAGTAACCAAGTGACCGACCCACCCCAGGCAAAGCCACCCGTTGCTGCCTTGCGACGCAAGGTAACCCTGGCAGCCCTGGCCGGTTTCCTGGCTTTACTGACCTGTGAAATCCTTCTCCAGTTGATTGAGCAACCTACGGCCAGCATTCGATTTCAACAGGATGTCGGTGTCCTGGACCAGCATGGCATGACACAACTTGCCGCCCTGGTCGAGAATGACACCGAGTTATTCTGGCGATTGTCACCCGGGACTACCTTACCACTCGCAGACAGTCCTTTTTACGGTACGATCGCCAATCAGCAAGGGTTACGGGAAGACCACGAAATACCTGCTGAAAAACCAGCTAATCGTTTACGCATCCTCTTCCTGGGCGACTCCTGCACGTTTGGATTTGGACTTAAACATAACGAGGGCTACGTCGATATTGCAGAACAGCGTCTCAACCAGAACCTGGCCGGACGGTCCGTGGAGTGCATCAACGCCGGCGTTCCTGGTTACACGCTTTTCCAGGGCTGGCGATTCTGGCAAACGGCTGGACACCTGTTGAAACCCGATTTCGTGGTGGTTTGTTTCGGCGCCAACGACATGGACAGCTGGGATGATAAAACAGACCGGGAGCACCACGCGCACCTACAGCAGTTGCAGCCACCGGGTATCTTGCGTAACAGTGCCATCAGTCGACGCCTCTGGGCAACGTACCATAGGTTCGGTCCTGAACAGGTCATTCCCAAACCACGCGTGACCGTCGAAGACTTCCAGTACTTACTTGGTAAGTTGCACGCATCGATTACTGCCAAGCAGGCCAAAATGGTGATCATATCCTGGCCGTTACTTTTCCAGGTCGAGGAATCCCGGGAGTTCAGGACGCCCTGGCAACAGGAAATGGTTTCTTTTGCCCAGCAACACCAGGTACTACTGTTAGACCTGGTTCCTGAATTTCATCAACTGGCAGATCAACATGGCGCCCGGGCATTGTATTTTGACAAGGGACATGCTTCCGCCCTGGGAAACCAGGAAATTGGAAAGCGAGTTGCTGATTTACTGGAAAAAAATATCGGGAATCCTGTAAGGTAACTGCCATGACCACGGAACCATCATCTCCGACCCGCTCCGTCGGGCAACTGCGCAAGCGCATCCTGTTAATGCTGGGCGGCTTGTTCGTGGGGCTGCTGGTGGCAGAAATGATCCTCAAGATCAGTGGGCAGCCACGATTCTACGAACCCCATACCGCACCCGGCCAGTTTATGTTCGGACCCCAGATTGATTTTGATACCATCGGTTACGTCAATCGGCCCTCGACCAACATTGTGTTCGAATACGATGGCAATCCACGAGGTTACTTTGGTTCGCAGAATGAAGTTGGACACTTGACCAATGCGATTGGTTTTCGTGGTCGCCCCTTTCCCTTTGACCTGGATGCAACGGGTAACGAGATCATCGTGCCGAAGCGACCCCAGGCCATTCGACTGGCCTTTCTCGGTGATTCCTTTACCTTCGGTGAAGGGGTGCACGATCAGGATACGTTCGCCCAGGTGACGGCCGCTAATTTACAGGAACAATGGCCGGATCGAATCGTGGAAGCAGCCAATTATGGTGTTGGCGGATACAACATAATCCAGTCTTTTCACGTACTGCAACGCTGGGCAATAAAGACCGATCCCGATGCCGTGATCCTGGGATTTGTGCTCAACGATGCCGAACCGCCCATCTTTACTCCAGACCCGGTAAGCGGTCGACCGCAACGGCGACAATTGGCGGTCGAACAGGGTCGTTTTGCCACCCGTCCACCGGGTCGTTTGCCTGGCACCGGACCACCGAAACGTATGTGGTATCGATCTAACATCACTCAACTAATTTGGAAGTTTCGTGCCCAGCGTCAGCAAACCGATGGGATGGTCACTCACTATCGCTCGCTTTACACCGATACGAACCCATCCTGGAAAACCAATCGAGCAGCGCTGCTGGCAATTGTTGAGACTTGCCAACAAGATCAGATTCCTTGCTATGTGGTACTGTTCCCCGAACTTTACGAATTGAACGAGAACTACCCGTTCAAGGGTGTCCACGAGCACATCAAAAAGACCCTTGCCGGGACTCATGCCACGTTCATCGACCTGTTCCCGCTGCTCGCGGGTAAACAGGCTGCCGATCTTTGGGTACACCCCACGGATCATCACCCCAACAACGAGGTCCATGCCCTTGTTGGCAAGACACTTGCTGAACGTCTTGCCAGGGATTTGTCGCAGAACGAGGTTGTTAAGGAACGAGGGAAATAGAGACCGTCACCTGGCAAACTTCAGCAACGATTGGCCTTTAGCGGGCATCGAATCGATGGCTGTCCTAAGTTTTTGATATGCTTCCAGGGGCTCATCCGCAAGAGATGACCGGTCCAGTGATTTTTGCTCCAGTGTATCCTGCTGAACATCAAAAAAACGGCCATCCCCGTAGAGCTTCCAACGCTGGTCGCGCACGAACCGTACTGGCTTCATCTTCTCGGGACGCGGACAATAATAACAGTACATCCACTCACGAGGCTGACCTGGCTTACCCTGTAGGTGCGGCAGGAAACTCCGGCCATCCAATCCGTCCGGGACGGTCGCCTGGATCGCTGCTAACGTCGTGGGCACGAAATCTGAAAAATCAACCAACTGGTCGCTCACCTGGCCTGGCTTGATCACTCCGGGCCAGTAAGCAACAAACGGTACACGGGTGCCGGCATCGGTAGTCTGACCTTTTCCTCCCACGATCGTTTTTCCATGCAACTGTGACTTGATTTTCTTGTGCGTCCCGTTGTCACCGACAAACATGATCAGAGTTCGTTCCGCGATACCCAGTTTTTCAGCTTTTGCGACAATTCGCCCCACGAGCTTATCCATGTAGTTCACCATATCTTCAAAGTTTCGCTGCTGATTCTTACTGGTCCGTGACTTGCTGTCCGGGGTTGGCAAGAACGGGCTATGAACCTGGATCATGGGGTAGTAGACCAGGAACGGCTTGTCTCGCTGGGCCTGCATGAAATCAGTGATCGCATCGGTAGCAAGGGTTGGTCCATATTGATCCTTGCCAAACTGCTTATTCTTTCCATTGATGGCAAGTAATGGTCCCCAGTAGCGCGAACCCAGCTGGTCTACTTGCCAGAGGCAGGACTGATCAAACCCCATGGCTTCCGGACGACTCCCCTTGCCACGAAACTGCTCGCTGTAATGCGACGATCCCAACAATTGCCATTTGCCGGCAATCATCGTCTGGTAACCAGCCTCTTTAAAATACTGACCGATGGTGCGCTGGTCACGATTCAGAATCGAGAAGGCCGAGTAGTTCCTGACATTCGAAAGGGCCGTCATGATCTTGACTCGACTGGGGGTACAGAGAGGTTGCGAATAACAGTGATTGAACCGCATCCCTCCACGTGCCAGCCGATCGATCTGTGGAGTCTTGTACTGCTTGCTCCCGTAGCACCCGAAACATTCGTAACCCACGTCATCCGCCATGATCAGGATAATATTCGGCCGCTGATCGGCGGCCCGAACACCCTGCATCACCAAAAGACCGAGCGCCAATCCCAATAGAACTCGCAAACATGGATGTAACATAATGACCTTGCCTCTTGTCCTTTCACTTAGACCGACTGCCACCAGGCCTGGCATCGGCAAACCGATTTCGTCCAGGTTCAACCGGGCTCTTTATTCTTTCTTCTGCTTCATGTCCCTGCATCGTATCAGCCTGTTTTTTTAGTGCCAGTAGGTGACTTCCAGGGTTCGCCATGCACGAACGTGGAGCAGGCAACGATGGCAATCAACGAAGTTAACTCGCAACTGATCCGTAAGACAGAACGTTCGCAACTACTTGTATGATTCTTACTTGCAGTAGAAATCATATCCTGCCCGCAAATAATATCCGGGCCCTGGGCTCGACCCCATAAAGAAAACGACCTGCAGAATCAACTCCTGCAGGTCGTTTCAGGACGAGAGCAACCAACTCGTTTACGTCTTCGAGTCTACGAATTCATCCATGAAATCCATCTTGCCAGGAGCAAGCAATGCACCTCCACCACCGAAGGGCTTGCCTAACTGATCCATGAAGTAAGCCGAGAAGCTGCAGGCAAAGTCTTCTTTCGGATTGGTCCGGGCGTAATCGCGAACGAAGTTCGCACTGCTGCTGTAGAACCATCCGCCCGTGCCACCTGCCTGGAAGTTTGCATCTCCAGACTTGTCGTCCTGGGTCCAGGAGCTCAATTCCTTCCATTCATCCCAGTTGGCATTCTCGCTGTCCCAGTTGTGACCAATCTCATGAAACACGGTCTGCAACACGAAGTCAGTCGCGCCATCGAACGTTCCATCTGCAAAGGTATGGACATTTCCACCATTCCAGGCAACGAAATTCGTACTGCTATCGCCGACACGTTGATAGGTCATTTCTGTACCATCTTTTTCCTTGAGAAACGTGTCGTCCCCGGTCGTATGGTGCAGTAACGCCAGGGCTTCATCGATCAATTCGACCTCGGCATCGGTCCAGGTACCGCCGGTATAGTTAATCGTGGATCCGTTATAATCCACGGTCCAGCTATCCAGGTCGATGAAATCGATCTGTGCATCCTGGGAATTCTTGTCGACGATCGTATCCCCCGCCTGGAACAGGAAACGGTCCTCATCGGCGCCACCAGTCAGGCTGTCGGATCCACCCCCACCGAACAAGCCATCATCACCTTCCTCGCCAAAGAGATTGTCATTGCCTGCACCTCCATAGAGGTTGTCATTTCCCGTGTCACCGTACAACTGGTCCTTACCCTCGTCTCCATGGAGCGTGTCATTCCCTTCGTTACCCAGCAGGAAATCCTTCCCGGTCCCACCAGCAATGTCATCGTGCCCCTGACCACCGATGATAATATCATCACCCGCATTGCCCTTGAGGATATCGTTTCCATGATCACCCACGATAAAATCATGGCCACCGTTTCCAAGGACCATGTCATGACCGTTGCCAGCCACCAGGATGTCGTTCCCCTCACTTCCCATCACAACATCATCACCGTTGCCAGCATCCACGAACAATTTACCGCCACTGTACGTGGATGCGTCGATGGTATTGTCGAGGTTGTTCCCGTGCAGCTTGATCGATTCAATACTATTGAGCATGTTGTACTCGACAACCGTCCCCGAAAAACTGGCCAGCTTCAGGTAAGAGGGAGTTAACTCGGCATTTTCCAGGACTTCCTCCAGGACCTTATCGTAACCCTTTCCTCCCATGAGGTAGTCGTGCATGTTGTCGTTGTAAAACGTCCCATTCCAGTCTCCACTACCACGTAGCGTATCGTTCCCCTCTCCACCAGAAATCCGATCAAAACCACCGCCTCCCACCAGGTAGTCATTGCCGGCATTACCATAAAGGTGATCTGAGCCTCCTTCACCAAACAACTTGTCATGGCCCGATCCACCCTTGAGCACATCGAAACCCATGCCACCGTGTGCCTCTGAGTGAATCATGGTTTGGTTGTCAAACAAGTCATTTCCGTCATTTCCGTTAAACGAAATACCACTGACAAAGAGGCTGGGAAAATTCGAACTCCCGTCAAAAACTGTCTGTCCTCCTTCACGGTGTCCGTACCAGACGTTGACCATTGGCATGTAAATACGTGGAGTCGGAAGAAAACCCCTGTAGGAGTGCTGCACCGGCGCTACATGGCTGATCTTGACGATATCGTGAGCTTCATCACCCTCGATATGGAGTGTCCCGTTCATCAGGTTGAGATCGACTGCCATCAGGCGACGATTTTCCAGCGACTCCAACCCAAGACGGTTTTGGATCAACGAACTTCGTTTTTTTGGGCGACGTTTTTTTCGTGAAAGCAACATATGTCTTATCTCCCATGAGTGTTTCAGCAAAACCCTGCACGAAACGATCGTCTCGTGGTTCCCTCTGGAAAACAAAACGCCAGCCGACATCACAGCGGACAAGAAATGGGCGTTTTTTCAAAAGAAAGCGTCAAACGCTGTGAAAACAGCTGCAAATCCCGCTCAGAAAAAGCGGGGACTGGTGCTCAAAGGCCCATCACATAGGCAAAAACCAAGGGAGCAACGATCGATGCATCCGAGTTAATCATGAACTTCGGACAATCAACATCCAGTTTGTACCAGGTGATTTTCTCATTGGGTACCGCGCCGGAGTAGGATCCATAAGAAGTTACCGAATCAGAAATCTGTGCAAAGTAGGCCCACAAGGGAACTTCCTCTTCCAGGTCCTGGAGAATCAAGGGAACTGCACAGATCGCAAAATCACCGGCAATACCACCACCGACCTGGAAGAATCCTACCCGATCTCCCGCGGCAGACTGTTCCCGATACCACTGCACCAGCTGTTGCATCTGATCGGTACCACTGCGCACCACGGAATGCCGCGAGACGGAACCGTCCAGTACACGGGCCGCAAAGATATTGCCTGTCGTGGAGTCCTCGAAGCCGGGAACATAAACTGGAATATCCATCTGCTCGGCAGCCACTAGCCAGGAGTCTTCCGGGGGGACCTGGTATTGCGACTTTAGTTCCCCTTCCCGCAACAGGCGAAAAAGGTACTCATGAGGAAAGTAAGATTCACCGGCTGTATCCGCTTCCTGCCAGTACTTCAGCAAGATCCGTTCGACATCCCGAATCACGTCTTCCGGAATACAGGTATCCGTGACTCGATTAAACCCCTCGTTACGTAATGCCAGTTCATCCGCGGGCCCCAGGTCTCGATAATCCGGTACCATCCGGT
>JAZADA010000535.1:0-2669 GCA_036124135.1 Planctomycetota bacterium
CCTTTGGCAAATGATGTATCGACAGCATTTCTGGCATGGGCATGGTGTGATTCGCGCCACGGCGATGGCGGGAATCGATATTGCTCTCTGGGATATTGCCGGCAAGGTTGCTGGCGTGCCTTGCAGCAAGTTATGGGGCGGGCCGGTCCGTGATACGATTCGGACCTACTGCCACCTGGGCGGTGGTCGCATGGAAGACTTTTATGAGACTGCAGTCGACGAGGCGAAACGGTTTGCCGACCTGGCCATCGAGGCAGTTGAAGAGGGATTCACTGCCATGAAATCAATGGCGGTACCTCCCACCATGCCTGTTGAAGGCTTACCGGCCGTACGGGCTGCGGAGGCGGCTGTGGCGGCCATGCGGGAAGCCGTCGGGGATGAGATCGACCTGATGGTGGATTGCCATGCGCGCCCTTCACCGGCTATGGGACTGCAGTTTGGAAAGGCCCTTGATCCGTATGGTCTCTATTTCTTTGAAGAACCCTGTTGGCCTGAATCCATTGATGGCCTGGCAATGATTAACGCGGCCTTGACGACACCGGTGGCTACCGGGGAACGTGTGACGCACCTGGCAGCCTTCCGTGACCTGTTTGCGCGACGTGCCTGTGAAGTTTGCCAGTTGGATCTGACTCATTGCGGTGGCTTTAGCGAAGCGCGTCGTATCGCTGCGTTGGCCGATGCTCATCGCATTGCGTTGGCGCCCCATAACCCACAGGGCCCAGTCAGTACAGCGGCCTCGCTGGAGTTCGGTTTTTCTCAGCCGGGCTACATCATTTGCGAAACGGTACACGCGGATGTTCCCTGGAGAAATGATGTCGTGACCGAGGGATTCCAGGTGCAGCCGGAGGGCCGACTGGTTTCTCCAAACCAGCGACCTGGTCTGGGGATTGAACTGGATGAGGCAGAGATCGCCAAGCATCCGTTTGAACAGGAACTAGCCCAGCGTGTGTTTTACCGAGATGGTAGTGTTGGCGACTGGTAATGATTCGTGGGCGGCTAGACGAGCAACTGGCGTTCTTCCAGCAGAGCGATGATCTGGTCAACGCATTCGATGACACTCAATTGGTCCGTGGCCAGGGTCAGGGCCGGATCGGTCGGCACATCGTAGTCGGCGGAAACTCCCGGGAAATTAGTGATTTCACCACTGTCGGCCTGGGCGTAGCGACCCTCGGTATCGCGTTCCCGGCAGACTTCCATGGGGGCATCCAGGTGAATGGTCAGGAACTGATCCTGGCCCACGACCTCGGCTGCCCGCTGTCGAACTTCCTCGCTGGGAGCGACAAAAGCGGCAATGCAGAGAAGCCCGGCATGGTTTAACATCTTGGCTACTTCGGCACTGCGGCGGAGATTTTCAGAGCGGTCCTCGCCGGTAAACCCGAGATCCTTGCTGATACCGATTCGCATGTTTTGACCGTCCAGCACGGTACACGCGTGGCCCTGGTCAAACAGTCGTCGTTCGAGTGCATAGGCAATGGTCGTTTTGCCGGAGCCGGTCAGGCCGGTGAGCAAGATGGTAGCTGGTCGTTGACCGTATCGATCGATGCGTTCCTGGCCAGAGACGTGGCTCAGTTGCGTCTGCAGGGATTCACTGGCAGGGTCATCATCCCAGTGATCCTGGTTGTCGTCACCGGTGCCACGATCAAGGATCATGCCAGCCCCGACGGTTTCGTTCGTCAGGCGATCAATGATGATGATGGATCCTGTGTTTCGGTTGCGACGATAGGCATCAAAGATAATGGGCTCATTCATGGCAACGAGGCATCGACCGATCTCGTTGAGTCCCAGGGAGGGAGCATTCTTGCGGTGCAGCGTGTTGACATCTACCTGGTAACGGAGGGCACTGATTTTTCCCGTAGTCATCTTGGTGGATGTCTTGAATGTGTATTGACCACCGGGCAGCATGGGAGTCTCTGACATCCAGACGATCATGGTGTCTAGCTTTTGCTTGATCGTGGGGACGTTGGCTGGACGGACAATCATATCGCCGCGGCTGATGTCGATCTCATCTTCCAGCGTCAGGGTTACGGATTGCGGCGTGTAAGCTTCCGGTTGCTCTCCCTCGTAGGTAACAATAGAAGCCACGCGGCTGGTTTTACGTGAGGGTAAGACCATGATTTCATCGCCCTGCCGTACGATTCCGGAGGCAACCGTACCACAGAACCCGCGGTAGTCGAGGTGCGGTCGATTCACGTACTGGACGGGAAAACGAAAGTCCTGCAGGTTACGATCGGATCCGATGTACACGTTTTCCAGGAAAGACATCAGGGTACTACCCTGGAACCAGGGCATCTGGCTACTGGCATTGACCACGTTATCACCGTGCAAGGCAGACAACGGGATAAAATGCAGATCGGGAATGTCTAGTCGAGCGGCAAATCCCTTGTACTCAGCACAGATCTCGTCGAATCGTTCCTGGCTAAAATCGACCAGGTCCATCTTGTTGACTGCGACCAAAACATGCTTGATACCGAGTAGCGAGGTAATGAAGCTGTGACGACGAGTCTGGGTCAGTACCCCGTGGCGTACATCGATCAGGATGATTGCCAGGTCCACCGTGGAAGCACCGGTGGCCATGTTACGTGTGTATTGTTCATGCCCGGGCGTATCAGCAATAATAAATTTTCGCTTGGCCGTGGAAAAGTATCGGTAAGCGACGTCGATGGTGATTC
>JAZADA010000536.1:0-11111 GCA_036124135.1 Planctomycetota bacterium
ATGTAGAGACGACGCAGCAGTTTCGCGGGTGTTGCTTGCCCGGAAGGAACCAGCTTGGCCGAGAAAAGCCGATCTCCGGCCAAACGATCGAGCGGGTGTTTTTCCCAACCGGGAAACCTGCTTTCAGGCAGGGGAACCTGGCGGGGCACGTTAAAGGCCCAGTGTTCTCTGGCACTTCTTTCCGGCAAATCGTTATCCGGAAAAGAGGCGCCCTGTTCGATCCAGGTTTTGATCAGTGCGATCTCGACGGGTTTCAGGGGAATTCCCTGTTGGGGCATTTTTAAGTCCGCGTCCGTTTCCAGGATGCGCTGGAGCAACGAACTTTCCGCCGGTTTGCCGGGGACGATCGCCGGTCCCGACTCACCTCCCTTGAGGATCAGGCTGCCGGCGTCCAGTCGGAGTGTCGCGTTCTGCTTGAGGGTCCCGTGACAGGCAAAGCAGTGTTTCTTCAGCAGTGGCTTGACCTGGGTCACGTAATCGACCGGATCAGCAGCTGGCAGGGAGTGGGCGGCCAACAGCCAGCACAGGCCGAGCAGCAGTGAGCAGGCGCTTGATTGGCGAGGCCAGGCGATCATGGGGCGACCAAAATAAACGGGCGGATGATTGAGTCAAATGTCCACGGTAGTTATTCTAACGGAAACATAAACGAGCGCCCATTTCTGGTGCTTGGAGAAGGAAAATCCCCATGCATTTTCACATCCTCTGTTGCCTGGTCATCCTTAGTGCCCCGGTAATGGCTGCTGATCCGACCTTGAAATTGCCCAGTACTCCCATCCGTGCTGGGCAGGGGATCTCGTTGCAGGCATTGGCTCCGTCACTCCTGCAGCTCAAGAAACAGGATTTGACGATCGAGTTCTGGATCAGGCCTGACCCGTCGGCGATCGAGCGCAAGCGGATCCATTTTACGTGTTTCTCTGATCGCCGTGGTTCCAACGTGAAGGTGATTTCGAGTGGAGCGAATCGGGGGGTTCCTTCTGTTTGCTGCCTGGGAAGTATCCTGAATGGGACGGCTGCCCTCCCGGCTGATCGCTGGAGCCATCTTGCCATCACGCTTGAGACGATGACCTTGAACAAGCGAGTGCGACTTTGGATCAATGGTCAACAGGTTGATGAAGCCTTGGTGTTACAACCCTGGCCGGAAGGCTTTTACTATGCCCGCATGTTTGATGATCCCTGGAACCAGGCCCGAGTTTTTAGTGGCGCGGCGGGGCCCCTGCGGGTCTCCCGTACGATTCGCTACCGGGCTCAGTTTCAGCCGTCTGGCAGCTGGCCGCGGGATGACCAGGTGTTGTTGCAACAGGTGGGAGATGATCTCAAGATCGACCAGTAATCCGCTTGATGTGGTGGCCTGGGCTTATTTATTTTCGAATTCAGCTTCCTGCATGTTGCCTGGCGGTTATGATGAACGGCTGATCGATTTTAATCGTTCGATGCTGAAACCCATGTGAAGGAACTACCATGCACGCACCGCGATCCTTGCAGTTCACCACCCTCAGCTTTTTCTCTCTGCTATCCGTCTTGGCAGCACCCGTCATGGCGGCGGAAAGCCAGCAAGCCAGGCTGGACAAGAGCCGACAGGCCTGGCAACTGGCCAAGAAAAAATGTGGAGGCAATTATTCCTACAAGGTGCGTTGGCAAAGCTTCGTGGGCTTTGGCCACGAAACGATCGTGGTGGTGAAGGGGAACAAGGTCGTGGAGCGTCGTTACCACGAGTTCTCAGCACGTCCGGTCAAGAAAGCGCTTCCCAAGTGGGTAGAAAAAGGTAAGGACGTGGGGTCGCATAAGAAAGGGGCTGCAGCCAGGACGCTTGACCAGCTTTACCAGGAAGCTGATGCGGTGGTGAAGCGAAAGCTACCGCCTCACGAGCGCCGTTCCTTGCGAGTCAATGAGCAGGGATTGCTGTTGGCATGTTACTGCAGGGATACCCGGATTGCGGACGATGCACCGCTGAAGGGTGTCAGTATCACCAGCATCGAACTGGGGACCGCGAAGTAGCGGTGGTTGGTGATGGCTGCGGACTCTACAGCTTGGGACGTTGCCATTTCGGAATTCCGCGTTCCTTGAGTTGCTTCTCGTAGCGCACGTCCTGGGGATGCTCGGCAGCATAGGGAGCCTTCTCGTTGACCATCAGGGGTACGGTCTTGGTCCACCAGCTGTCATAGGCCTTCCTGAGACGCTGGACGACCTGCGGATGATTGGCTGCTACGTCATTCTTTTCGTAGGGATCTGCCTGGATGTCGTAAAGTAGTTGATTGTTGACCAATCGCCAGCGCTGGCTGCGGACGGCACAATTCCTGTACTGGCTCTGGTTGGGGTCAGCTCCTTTTTCCCACCGCCCGACATGGACAAATAACTCGCGGTCTGGCCAGCCAGTTTTGGGATTTTCCAGCAGTGGCAGCAGGGAGCGACCGTCGATCTCCTGGATATTGTCCGGGATCGAGACGCCGGCGAGCTGGCAGAAAGTCTGAAACAGGTCAATGTGCGCGGTCAGTGCCGGAATATCCACGCCTTCTCCGAGCACGCCTTTCCATCGCCAGAAGGCGGGGACGTGGGTACCACCCTCGAAGGGCGATCCTTTTCCGGTTTTAAAACCTGCACTGAAGATCCGGTTGGCCTTACCATTCTTGCGGGCTCCCCGACCAGCCTGCCCGTTATCGGTCATGAAAATCACCAGCGTGTTGTCCCATAATTTCCACTGGTCCAGTTTCTTCATCAGCAGGCCCATGTTGTCATCGATGTTTTTGATCATTCCATAGCGGCCCTGGGTCTTTTCGTCCCAGCCCTGTTGTTGGAAAGGTGTCTTGTACTTTTCCGGGGCGATCATCGGGCCGTGTGGCGCGTTGGTACTGATGTAGGCAAAGAATGGTTTTTCCGCTTGCTGCTGTTTCCTGATCCAACCGAGGGCGGCCTGGAAAAAGACGTCGGTGCAAAACCCTTCCGTTTTAACGATGGTGTCGTTATGTAGTGCAGCGATATCAAAATAACGGGTTTTCGGATTGCGGTTGGGGGGGAAGTCAGCACAGCTTCCGGGGTAGCCTTGTCCGATTCCTCCTGCTCCATGGATCAAGACCTCGCTAAATCCCCGGTTGTAGGGCTGATAGGCGTCCTCGTCCCCCAGGTGCCACTTGCCGAAAATGCCGGTTGCGTATCCTGACTTGTGCAGCAGCGTGGGAAAGGTCGTGGTGGAAAGAGCCATCCGTTCCCTTTCCTTGATCGTGTGGGTAACACCGTTACGAAATTCGTGACGTCCGCTCATGATGGCCGACCGCGTCGGAGCACAGGTCGGACTGACGTGGAAATCAGTGAACCGCGTCGAGAGCTTGTAGAGCTGATCGATATGCGGGGTTTGCAGATCCTTGTTTCCCATGCAGGAAAGATCCCCGAGGCCCTGGTCGTCGGTCATCACCAGGATAATGTTCGGGCGTTTTCCTTTTAGCGAGGCAGCCGAAGCCTGGGAAACAGGTACCATGCAGGCGAGAAGCAGCATCCAGGTCAGTTGATTCTTCATCAGGGATCCTTGGGGTTAGGGTTCGTATTCTTGATCCAGGTGAGATCGGGCCACCAGGGCGTGTCGTTGGCAACCGCTGGTCCGGCAGTGGTCCGCCCACGTGTCACGATCTGGGTGATTTTCCTGGTTAGTTCCGTGGCGATCTCTGGGTGTTGTTCCAGGACATTCCTGGATTCCCCTGGGTCATCGGCCAGGTTGTATAGCTCACGTCCTTCCTTGCGGGTTTCCATCACCAGTTTCCAGTTACCGGAGCGGACGGCATAACGTCCTTGCATGGCATGGTGGATCATGGGTGGACGTGCTGGTTGCGGTTTTTTTCCGGTGAGCACATTCAGGAAACTGACACTGTCTTCCCCGGCGTTGGCTGGCAGGGTCGCCTTTGTCAGTTCGGCGCAGGTTGCCAGGATGTCCGTCTGGCAGACAGGTTGGTTCCAGGTGCGCCCCGCTTTGACCTGGGCAGGCCAACGGATGATGAATGGTACGCGATGGCCTCCCTCGTAGACGGATCGTTTTCCCTCGCGATAAATCCCGTTGCTCTGGTGCTGGAATCTTGTGACACGTTCTGACCAGGTTTTTTCCGGGCCGTTGTCACTGGTAAAAATCACCAGCGTGTCCTGGCTTAGCCTGGCCTGGTCCAGGTAGTCCAGGATACGTCCCACGTGGTAGTCGGTCTCGATCATGAATTCGCCGTAGGCACCTGCCTTTCCCTGGCCGCGAAATTGTTCCAGGGGTATCACGGGTTTATGGGGGGAGGTCAGGGGTAGATAAAGAAAGAAAGGTTGATCGTGGTTTTCCTGGTGATCTTTCAACCACTTGAGCGCCTCGTCGGTGAAGCGAGTCAGGCAGGTGCTGTCGATAAAGTCAGGTGCGACTTCCAGGTCCCTGGGCATCGTGGGCTGTGACTGATAGGGAGGCTTGATACGGTAGTCGGAAATCGCGATCTTGTTGGGCTTCTTGCGAGTGAACAAGGTGGGTGGCGTGATGGGAAACCGCCCGTCGAACCAGGCGAGTACCCCGTAGTTCATCGAGGCGGGGATCCCCCAGAAATAATCAAATCCCTTGTCCAGCGGCATGTCTCGCGTTGGTTGGGTCCAGTCTCGTTGGCGGTAAGTTCCTGGGAAATCCATTCCCAGGTGCCACTTGCCAACCATGGCGGTTCGATAGCCTTGCCTGCGCAGCACCGAGGCAATCGTCAAACGGTCGTTGGGAATCAAGCAAGTTCGTTCGGCGCCGAAAACACCACGCTTGAGTTCCGTTCGCCAACTGTAACGACCCGTGAGCAGGCCATATCGGGAGGGAGTGCAAACCGTGTCGGAGCAATGTCCGTCGGTGAAATTGAGGCCTTCCCTGGCGAGGCGGTCAATATTTGGTGTCTGGAACTTTGCCCCGGCATTGAGGCAACTGGCATCTCCGTATCCCTGGTCATCGGTATAGATGATAATGATAGAGGGTTTGTTGCTGGCCAGGAGCGAGGAGGTTGTTATTCCCAGGGCAGCGACCAGCAGCAGGATTTTCAGAGCGTGGAGAGTCAGTGTTTGCATGACGTACTATTTTGTGTAGCGGGGCAGGTGGATGCAAGAGGCCAGCGTTTTCTTAGGCCAGTTCCCGGGGAATCCAGAAATCTCGCAGGGTCGCAGTGTCCGCCTGGGCTAAATCCTGCCAGGCGTCCAGTTCCCACTGGACATGCGCCAGCGCCGCGGAAGGCGTGGTAGTTGGTTGCCCGGTAAGCCGGGAGACCAGGTCCTCGAGCCCGGGATTGTGGCCGATGAGTAAAACCCGCTGCTTTTCATCGGGCATGGCCTGCAGCAGGTCCAGGTAGACCTGCGGTGGCGCCAGGTAGAGATTATCGTCGTAGAGAATTTCGCCAGCGAACTGGCTGGTCACAGCGACGGCCTCAGCAGTTTCGCGGGCTCTTTGCGCCGTGGAAGAGACAATCGTATCGGGAGTCAGTTGTTCCCGCAGGATCAGTTCTCCCATACGGGGTGCGTCCTGTTGGCCTTGTTCGTTTAGTGTGCGTTCATGGTCTGGTTGGTGCATGTTGTCCCAGCCGGACTTGGCATGGCGGAGAATGAGAGCCGTTTTCATGATAGCGCGAGTACCGAAAAGGTCTGGTTAGCGGCTGTTTTCTGCAGCCCGGTAGGGTTCGAAATGGGCCGTTCGTGATTCTTCCACTTGCCGGACCTGTTCCACTGATTCTGCGAATAGCGTGGCCTGGGCTCGCACGGGCGAGCCACTGTCAGCTGGTTTCTGGTAGCTGCCATCGGCGATTAATTCTCTTCCCTTGACGTTATCGGACATGCAGACGTCGAGTACCCTGGACAAGCGTGCCTTGCCCGCCGGGTGTTCGACGGGAACCAATAGTTCCACGCGACGGTCCAGGTTGCGACACATCCAGTCAGCACTGGAGATCGTGATCACGGGATCACCGCCGTTGGCAAACTCGTAGATCCGGGCATGCTCGAGGTATCGATCGACGATACTGATGACACGGATATTATCACTGATACCAGGGATTCCGGGACGCAGGCAGCAGATTCCACGGACATTGAGTTCAATCGTGACTCCCTTTTGCGAGGCGACATAGAGCGCCTCGATGATCTTCTTGTCGAGCAGCGAGTTCATCTTGGCGCGAATATGTCCCTGTTTGCCGTTTGCCTGTTGTTGGATTTCATTGTCAATCGCTTCGATGAAGAACTGGCGCAGGTTCACCGGGGAGGCTGCCAGCTTCTGGAAACTATCGAGCATGCTGAAGCCACTAATGGCATTGAACAGGCTGGAGGTGTCCTGGCCCAGTACGGGGTCTGTCGTCAGGTAACTGATGTCGGTGTACAGTCGAGCCGTCGACTCGTTGTAATTACCGGTACCGAAGTGCATGTATCGGCGGATGCCCTGGGATT
This sequence comes from Planctomycetota bacterium, assembly GCA_036124135.1. Taxonomy (GTDB): domain Bacteria; phylum Planctomycetota; class Planctomycetia; order Pirellulales; family Pirellulaceae; genus JAZADA01. Next base: position 6,406 of record JAZADA010000536.1, read on the forward strand.
CGCGCCGGGTGACGATACAGACCTTGCTGTGCGTTTTTAAACCCTTCACGCCGTAGATGACCTGGACGCCGGACTTTTCCAGGCTACGCGCCCATTCAATATTACGAGCCTCGTCGAAACGGGCCTTGAGTTCCAGCAGTGCAGTTACATATTTTCCATTGCGGGCTGCCCGGGCCAGGGCATGAATAATCGAACTGTCGCTGCTGGTCCGGTAAAGCGTTTGCTTGATGGAGAGCACATCAGGATCATCAGCTGCTTCCTCGATGAATCGAACCACGGGTTCGTAGCTGTCGAAGGGGTGGTACAGCAGGATGTCCTGTTTCGCGATCTGGGGGAAAATACTTTCCGAGAGATCGATTTGAGGATTGTCCTGGGGTGGCCAGGGATCATCCTTGAGGTCATCGAATCCCTGGATCTGTGCCAGTTGCATCCAGTCGGTCAGGGCCAGCGGCCCCTGGATACGAAAAATGCAGGTGTCACTTACATCAAAAAAACCTGCCAGGATGGCAACCATGGCTTCCGTGGCCTGGTGATCGACCTCGAGGCGTGCACAGGCACTTTCCTTGCGGGCGTCGATAATCTCTTCCATTTGCGAAAGAAGATCATGGGCGAGGTCTTCGCGGACACTCAGATCGGCATTCCGCATGATACGGAACGGTACACATTCAATGACCTGTTGATTGGGGAAGAACTCGCTTACGAAGTGTTGCGCCACGTCTTCACTGAGAATGTACTCGTAGCCCTGTTGGCTGGGCAGCACGATAAACCGTGGAATGGGTCGTGACAGGGGAATGATTGCCCACCGTTCGGGTGATTCACTGTCATCGGATTGGATGCGCACGGCCAGGTGAATCGTACTTTCGGGAAGCAGTGGATAAATCGTCTCGCTGGAAATACCCATGGGGGTCGCAATGGCAAAGATTTCATTGCGAAACAGGTTTTCCAGGTAGCTGTGTTGTTCGGACGCCAGCGATTCGAAATTGTGTCGAGTGATTTCCCGCTGGCTGAGGGCTGGTTCGAGGTCTTGCAGCAGCAACTGGTACTGATCACCCAGCATTTGCTCACAGCGGCTGACAATGGCGACCAGTTGTTCGTGCGGTGTCATCCCGGCGTGATCCTTGGGGTGGCTTCCTTCCTGCAATAGCATCTGCAAGCCACCCACGCGAACCTGGAAGAATTCGTCCAGGTTCGACGCTGAGATTGCCAGGAACTTGACGCGTTCCAGCAGTGGTACCTGGGACGAACGTCCTTCGTCGAGCACACGCTGGTTGAATTCCAGCCAGCTGAGCTCACGGTTGATGAAATGTTGGTTATCGATGTGCATGATTAATCAAGGGTTTGGATCTTGTGTGCGGCCCAGGAGGCAGCTCCCATGACCGTGGCGTAGTTACCCAGCTTTGCCGCAGCCACCCGGAAATCCTTACGGTAAATAGACAGAACGTGCTTGTTGACTTCATTGCGGATGTTTTTCACGAACAGGCCTGGCATGGCTTCGACCAGTCCTCCTCCCAGGATGATCACTTCCGGAACCAGCAGGTTGATGTAATTTGCGATCACGACTCCCATGTGCTTGCAGGCATTCAGGATGATCTCTTCGATCACCTGGTCTCCATTTTCAATGGCCGCTGCCAGGACACCGCTACGGATATCTTTCACATGAGTTCCCGTTTTACTGGCCAGGTAAGGAGCCTGTCCTCGGTAACAGGCACTTGCCGCTGCTGATGCAATTGCCAGGCGACTGGCTACGGTTTCCAGGCATCCGTTGTTGCCGCAGCCACAGGGCAAACCGTTTTCCACGACATGGACATGACCGATCTCCATGGCCGTGATCCCCGGACCGTGGACAATGGATCCTTGTACGACGGCGCCTCCACCAATTCCTGTTCCAGGGAAAACTCCCAGGACATTCTCGGCACCAGTTGCAGCTCCAAAACGGTGTTCAGCATAGACGCCGGCATCCACATCATTGAGCAGGTAAACCGGGCAGTCGAAATGTTCTCGAATGATTTCTCCCAGGTGTACGTCCTTCCAGCTCAGGTTTACGCATTCGCGAACCAGCCCGGTCTTCATGTCGACAAATCCAGGGCAGCCGATACCGATGCCAGTAATATTCTCGGTGGCGACTTCTGATTTTTCGAGCGATTGCCTGATCGATCGAATCAATCGCTCGATAACAACCTCGCAGCCGCGCTCGGCCTGGGTTCGCAGGCGCTTGGAACCCATGTGCTGGAATCGCCGATCGTAGACAGCACTGAGGATTTTCGTCCCGCCAAGATCGACCCCAATCCAGTGCTGGTCTCGTTGCTGCTTATTCATGTTCTTCCGACTCGTGGATGGCCACAAGGTGCTGATTGCCAGGTGATGCTGCCAGGTGATGGCCTCACACTATCCAAGTTACTTGTTTTCTTGCCTGAGCGTTATGAGGGGACCACCTTGAATTAACAAATTTTTAACATTCGCTGGGATTAAGCGATAAGGCTGTGTATTACCTGGACAGGTAAGGAGGCCCGTGGTTTCGGGGCTGGGCCGTGAAGAGGTTGGTGCTTGGTGTGCAGGCAGGCAGGGATGGTTTAAGGTGGTCGTTACGGCTGGTCAGGGGAATAACTCATTAAGGAGATTCTAACGCATGACACGAAAAGGGTTGAGCCTGCTCCTATTGCTGCTGGTTCCCGGGCTTGGGATGGCAGCCGAGGAAGTTCGCGTGGAGAAAGATGTTAGCTATCTCGGCGTTGACCGTTCGGAAAAACTGGATCTTTACTTTCCTCCGGGACATTTACCCACGGGGCGAGCGCCGGCGATCGTGATTATTCACGGGGGTGGTTGGACTGGTGGTGACAAGGCGCGGGGCCGGGAATTAAATATCGGTACGACCCTGGCCCGGGCTGGTTACGTTTGTGCCAGCATTAATTACCTGCTGGGCGATGCGCCCAAGAGTGCGACATTTGCCGCGAAACTTGCTTCCGGCTGGCCAGGTAATTTGCGTGATTGTCGGACGGCAGTTCGTTTCCTCCGGTCGCGTGCAGCGGATTATGGGATCCATCCGGATCGGATCGGGGTGATCGGCGGTTCTGCGGGTGGTCACCTGACGGCCATGGTGGGGTATTGCGACGAAGAGATCGTGCAGGATCCGGATCGCCTCTATCCGAAATTCTCTTCTCGTGTCCAGGCAGTGGTTCCCTTGTACGGACCACAGGACCTGGTGTTTCGAGCCAGGAAGAGAAAACTTGGAAGTGATCCGCAGTTGTTGAAATTCTGTCGCCTGGTTTCTCCCGTGACGCACCTGACCGTGGATGATCCACCCACATTGATACTTCATGGGACGCGGGATACGACGGTTGATATCGAGCAGTCCGAGGCGTTGGCCACGGCTTGCCGCAGGACGGGGATCGAGTTTCAGTACCGGGTGGTCAAGGATGCACCTCATTCGTTTCACCTGCAGCCGAAAGGGCATGATCTACGTCCCCTGGTAACCCGTTTTTTTGATCGACACTTGAAGGGAAAGCCCCGTGTCGTGGCCAGGGAACTGCGTCGTGAACGATTGCAGATTGAAAACCGACCGGGGTTCATCATTTGGCCCACGAAACCGCGCCCGGGTCCAACTCCCTGGATATTTTATGCTCCTACCCTGGGAGAAGGTTTACCGGGGACCGCCGAGGCCTGGATGTTTCGCCAGTTCCTGGATGCAGGTATTGCCGTGGCTGGAATTGATGTCGGAGAGTCCTATGGAAGTCCTGAGGGTTGCCGACTGTACGATCGTTTTCACGGACACCTGACAGGTCAGTATGGTTTCTCTGGCAAAGCCTGCTTATTGGCACGCAGCCGGGGAGGATTGATGCTGTATGCCTGGGCCGCTGCGCACCCGGAGAAAGTGCAATGTGCAACAGGAATTTATCCGGTCTGTAATATTGCCAGTTACCCGGGTGTGGCCCGGGCCGCTGGAGCCTATGGCAAAACGGCAGCCGAGTTGACCGCGGTCCTGGAAAAGCACAACCCGGTCGATCGCTTACAACCGCTGGCGCAGGCCGGAGTACCCATTTACCACATTCATGGGGATGTGGACCGGGTGGTTCCGCTGGAGAAGAACACGCAGTTACTGGCAACGCGTTATCGTCAACTGGGAGGGAAAGTGTCGGTGTTCGTGGCCAAGGGACAGGGACACAACATGTGGGCCGGTTTTTTTCAGCATCAGCCGCTGGTCGATTTCATTCTTGGCCAGGCTCAACCGTTACCAGGCGGGTCCCGCAAGTAGGTTCCGGCAAGGAAACACGGAAAAAAACTCGCTTGCGTTTTGACGCGGTTGTTTCATTCGCTACCATGAACGTTCCGTTCAATGGTACTTTGCTTCACTCGAGGGTACATCCATGAATTTTCATAACGTAACGCGACGTCATTTCTTGCAGGGTACTGCTGCCCTGGCTGCTTCTTCTCCTTTCCTGGCGTCTGCCGCCGAGGCATCAAGTGGGTTGCAGGGGCGTCTCTACAAGACACTGAAAATTGGCATGGTCGGTGTGAAGGGGAGCTTGACGGACAAGTTCAAGGCAGCCAAGGCTGCCGGCTTTGGTGCGATCGAGATGAATGCACCGGGAATGAACGTGGCCGCGACGAAAGAGGCTATCGCCGGTAGTGGCCTGCCGGTTGACGGCACGGTCTGCTCATCGCACTGGCAGATTCGGCATACGGATGCGGATCCGGAGAAACGGAAAGTT
>JAZADA010000537.1:0-4951 GCA_036124135.1 Planctomycetota bacterium
TACGTGCTCGTAATTCCCAAACCCCTGGCCAGAAGACCACAAGAACCACGGCAGCCAGGGCAAGATACGGACCAAATGCAATATCCGTTCGTCGCACACAGATCAACTGGATCAGACCAATTAACAAGGCCGCAAAGGGAGCCAGGAAAAACACGATCAAGCTGGACTGCCAGCCAAGAAATGCGCCAATCATGGCCATCAGCGTCACATCTCCAAAGCCCATTGCTTCCTGCTTCATTGCATAACCACCTACCAAACGAACCCCCCATATCACAGCGCCACCAAATGCCATTCCCAGCAGAGAAGTCAGCAGGCTTTGCCAGCCCGGTCCACCGATAAACCAACCAACTCCGATCAAGATACTGCCAACGACTGCAGCGCAACCGACGAGGCGTGTGACAAGATAAGGCTGCCGCGATCTGCTTTCCAGGCGAGCCTTTGTTCTACGGCGTGGTCGTATGATACTGGCTACCATGATACGGATCCCTCGCCTCCACCCCGATCGCAGCGTAGTCACCTTGGGAACAATCGCCAGGCACCAGGCCAGGAAACAGGCGCAGCCGCATACCAGGCCACCTATTTCATCGAGGCGTATATCCCAGTCGGAAGGAGCTGTGAGCAACAAGGGTATTTCACTTCCACCCGGACCTGCGACGGGAAGCAGGCTGGCCGGAGCGAGGCTGGCTAGTAACAGGGCAATCAACGTACCCGGTATCGTCACGAGGTCAGGAATTGTCTGTTCGTCAAAATCGATAAAACTGGCAATGGCCAGCAGACTAATCAACGTCACATGCGACAGGAAGCGAACCAGCAGACCGGTTGTCTCAATCGTGGCCGCCTGCAGGCGATTTATTTCCCACCAGTAAAGCAGTGCCAGGCTGATACCCACACCAATTTCCAGAAGCATGGGACGAATCCAGAACCCTGCCCCATGGATACTCGATTCACGTCTCAGGCCCCACCAACCGAGAATTGGCAAACGGTCCCACAAACTGCGAACCGGGGCCTGGGAGGCTGCTGGAGACCACGGACTAATACATCGAGGATGCCAGGCCCACTGGTAAATCGCATGATTGATTTGAGAACCCAGCAGGGTTCCCAAAACAAACCATCCCGCGTAGTCCAGCCAATCCAACACGTTATTCCCGTCACCCTGTATTACGAATCGTTTTGAATTAAACGTCCAGCATGCTTTCTCTATCCATTTCCATCCTGCCCGTACTGAATTACCCACTGATAAATCGCATCGGCCAGGAATCCTGGTGATTTACCCTCTGTATCGACTCGATGATCTGCACACTCCTGATAAACCCGCTCACGGGCAGACAACAATTCCTGGATTTCCTGTAAACCGCCTGCATGTGTCAGATTGGGTCGTCGATCGGTCGTTGTGGGATCTCCTTCAATCCGTTCCAGGATCGTCTCTGCAGAGGCCTGCAGCCAGACCATCGGACCGGTATCCTGCAAAAGCCGGCGATTCTGCTTGCGAAGTACCGCACCGCCGCCCAGGGCTACCACGTTCTCAACACGCTGGCTTAAATCATTGATCACGTCGGTTTCAATATCACGAAATCCGTCTTCCCCGACCTCCGCAAAAATATCCTTGATTGGCATTCCGGCCCGAGCTTCAATCATGTCATCAGCATCCACTGCCGGTCGATCCAACAGCACTCCCAGGCACTGCGCAATCGTGGTTTTTCCAGTCGCACGATATCCGATCAGGTACAGATTGTTAGCAGCCATACAGCGACCTTCTTTGATCTCACGTGGTGACTGGCACCACGTTATTGCCTCGCAGCACCAATCGTTCGCTTAAATTGAGATCGCATCATTTCAATCGGCGCCTCTCGATCAGTAAATATCTCAAACTGCAATGCTGCCTGCCGCACAAACATATCCACACCGGTAGCAGTAGCGCAACCAGCCTCACGAGCAAGCTTTACAAGGAGGGTCTGCTCAGGATTATAAATAGTATCAAAGACAACCATTTCCCGACGCAACCCTCTTTTTTCAAAGGGCGTTTGATCTACCTGGGGATGCATCCCCACCGGTGTTCCATTCACGAGCAAGTCTGCCTCCACGTTATGACGCCGATCCCAGTCAATCACATCACATTCGAGTTGACTCGCCAACAATTCAGACTTCGCCTGGGTACGTGAGCAAATCACCACGTCCGCCCCTTGCTGTACCAGCCCATAGGCGATCGTCTTGGCGACTCCCCCGGCACCAAGGATCAAGGCACGCCTATTCTTCATACTGGCTTCCCCGAAACGCAACTGGACCATCGGTTCAATGGAGGCCATGGCAGCGGGTAAGTCCGTATTAAATCCATGTTTCTTGCCGTCCCTGAAAATCACTGTGTTGACTGCTCCAATTTTACGTGTCGCTTCATCGATTTCGTCGATGCAACTGATCACGTCTTCCTTGTGAGGAATGGTCACACTCAACCCACCAACTCCCAGTTCCTCACAATCCAACAGGAACGACCGCAAGTCTTCTCGTGGAACACGAAATGGCAAATAGACCTTGTTTAAGCCAAGTTCGTTGAAGGCCTGGTTATGAATGATCGGACTAAGACTGTGACCTACCGGATCCGCCATTACACCATAGATCTCGGTTTCCGGATCGATCTTGTCATAGTGATAAATATCAGTCATCTGCTGAAAACTAAGTTGCCCAGGTGCCAACGACCGTTCATGGTGGAAGGTCGAGTAGGTAAAGGGGGCTCCAAATTTTCCCGCCAAGATACGTGAGGGAGTACCGATATCTCCCATGCAAATCCCCACGGTGGGAATTTCGCTGTTACGAACAAGCCGTAACATTCGCAGGCCATCATGCGGCGAATGCGCCATCGTGGCAATCTTGACGATATCAGCATCCAGGGCCGCTAACCGCTGGTGAATTTCCTCGAGATTACCCGGGGTTTCACGGAAGTCATGCAGGCTAATAATCCGCTGGCAGGAACCATAACGTGGAATCGTAGCCGCGATATCCTCCTCGAGGTCAACATAGTCAACCCCACCGGCGATGGCGGAACGCAGGATCATCTGCCTGGACTCTTCCGTCCCTTCCCACCGCCCACCATCCTGGGTCCTGCGGCAGGTCGCCACGATAGGACCTGGTCGATTCTTCAATAACCTCTGGAGATTGACATTGCGTTTCAGGTAATCCAGTCGCAGTTCAACCAACTGCGCACCCTCTGAAACCAGGTGTCGATGCTCCGCCAGGAGATGTTTATGCCTACCTCTTCCAATACTAACACAAATCATAGCAGCTACTTCTCAAACGTTCGCTCGTATAGATAGGTCAACAAGTGCATGGCGCCCTGTGCCAGCAACATCAATCACCCTGTTTAACTGAATATCCTATTTTCTATCTTGATCTATAAGGAGGGCAACATCAAATCCTTCGAAATCGTCGATCCAGCTCATCTTTTGTAAAAACTAGTGCTGTGGGCCGACCGTGCGGGCAATGATGAGAATCCTGGCAGAGATCCCGCTGTAATAACAGGCTAACCACTTCCTCGATAGCAAGAGAATCACCTGCCTTGACAGCTGCTCGGCAGGACATACTGTGCAACAATTCATCAATCAAATCACGGCGTTCCGGGGGACGATCTTTCGCCATTAACTGTTCAACTACCTGCCGAAATATTTCCTCGGGTGAGAGCTTACCAAACATTGCCGGATACCCCAGCACAATCACCGTATCCCCACCAAACGGCTCCACCTCGATCCCCAGGGCTGCCAGTTCTTCTGTCGCTTCCACAACGGCCGCTGCCTCAGCTGCTGTTAGATTCACGGGTTCAGGCACCAGTAAGCGTTGAACTTCCATCGCACCTTTTGAGATTTTCTCTCGCAACTGTTCGTAGAGGACTCTCTCGTGAAGGGCGTGCTGATCAATCACCATGATTCCATTTTCATGCTCGGTGACCAGGTATCGATTGTGTAATTGCATGCCCAACGAGCTGCCGGTGACCGTATCGGACAACGCTTCGCTCGGCTGACCTTGCTGGCCGGTATTTCCTGACGCCACGACGTGCGATCCTGCCGCAGCAGCAAACGCATTTTCCGAGGGCTGCCATTGCATACCGGCACCGACACGGTTTCCCAACACCCCCGGCTCTGCAACACCTTCACGACCAGATGATCCTTGTGCCCAATCGACCAGCTGCTGACGATGCTGTGACAGTTTCCCTGGATCCATTGCCGCTTCGGGCCCCTGTCGATCCTTGCCCGCATCATCGACCCTGGCCGTCAAATCCGTGGAGAGGAACATACTACGTATGGTACCGAGCAAGTGACTGTAAAGTTGCCTGCCATCTCGAAAACGCACTTCCAGCTTCGTAGGATGGACATTCACGTCAACGGCTTCCGCTGGCATGTCCAACCGCAAGAATGCAATCGGCTGCCGGCCCGTCAGCAGCAGCCCCCGGTAAGCTTCACCGAGGGCATGTTGCAATGACCGATCACGGATATGGCGTCCATTGAGAAAAAGATATTGCATCCGGTTATGTGACCGACTGAACGTTGGATCAGCCACATATCCGCTCAAGCGTACACCCTCCGCTTCGCTTTCTACCCAGAAAAGGTTCTCAGCGAGTTCACGCCCGAAAAAATGCCCAATCCGTTTGGACCAGTGGTCGACAGGCGGCAGATCATGCAACTGTTTTTGATTATGTCGCAAGCTAAAATGGATATGGGGGTTCGCCAGCGCGATACGCGTAAACGCCTCTGAAACGTGTCCCATCTCCGTCTGGGTCGTTTTCAAGAACTTACGCCGCACGGGAGTGTTGTAGAACAGGTTGCGAATTTCAATCGTTGTTCCAACCGGACATCCACAGGGAACAACTGCACTTTTCTCACCACCAACAACATCCAGTTCAGCACCTGCCTCCTGTTCCGGCGTACGACTACGCAAGTGAAACTGGCTAATCTCAGCAATCGAAGCC
>JAZADA010000538.1:0-4999 GCA_036124135.1 Planctomycetota bacterium
TTTTATTTCAGCATCGTCCGTGAGTTTCTTGAGTACCAGTGCCTGGATAACTTCCGGGGGTAGTTGCTCATCACGGATCGATTGATGGAAAAAATCCTTGCCAACTTCACGCTTGGCACAGCGGACAACATTTTCCGGTTCCATGGTCGATATCTTGACAGCTTCCTTGCCCACGATGGGTTGGTCGTGGTCAAAAAAGACGACGCTGGGTGTGGTCAGGTCCCCTTCGCTGTTACGGATGGTTTCCGGTTTGCCACGAGGGTCCAGGTAAGCGACCACGGAAAACGTGGTGCCCAGGTCGATGCCGATGGCGGGGATAGGTTTCTTGTTCATAGAAGCGAGACGCTATTGGGTACAAGGCAAAGTATGAAAGATGGGAATTAGATATGGGTTGCCGCAGATTCAGTTTCCAGGGCTGACGAGGTAGCGTTGCTATTGTACCAATTTCAGCTGCCCGAGGTAAGAATTGGATCCTGCTTTCCGGCGGGCGAAAATTTAGGATCGTAAAGATGGGTGAGTGCATCAATCATTGCAATCGAATTACTACAATTCAGAACGGTTATAACGATTTGGAACCCTTTATTCGGCGATTTAGATTGGAGTTAAGTAGTTGATGTGTGGCCGCTGTTAGCCAGCGTGGTAGATTCAATATAGTCGGCTTAAACGGCCTTTCTTACAGGTTGGCGGCCGTGGTGCCGCGGTTGCGAATCAGTATCTGCAAAAACCTTGCCTTGCAGGGGATATCTGATTTACGATGTGGAGTATCTGGCATACAGGCAATTGGCACCGGGGAGTCATGCGATGACAGACAGGGATCCTAAGTCGCAGATGGCGGCTGAAGAAGCGGCGGATTTAAATAGTCCGTCGACGGAAACCAATAAAGGTTCTCAGCCACCACTTGATGAAACATTGCCGCCCAGTTGGATTCGCGATCGTGAAGAAGTGGAACTGGGCCTAGACCAGGACCAGGCGCCAGTCGCTGGACATGCCAGCCTCGTGGCGGCCGCTCCGGTCGCGGAAGATAAACCGCAAGTGGGCGCCCTGGAAGAATTCTATGCGGGAGCGCCCCAGGCTGATATTGATTTGCCGATGCAGTTTGGAGAGTACGAGCTGCTGGAGGAAGTAGCCCGTGGCGGTATGGGAGTGGTCTTTCGAGCACGACAGGTGAACCTGGATCGGCAGGTGGCCTTGAAAATGATTCTCACGGGTAAGCTGGCAGATGAATCAGATGTCCAGCGGTTTTATTCAGAAGCGAGTTCAGCTGCTGCCCTGGAGCATCCGGGGGTCGTACCCGTATACGAGGTGGGAGAACAGAATGGACAGCATTTCTTTTCCATGGGATTCGTGGAAGGGGAAAGCCTGGCATCGTTGATTGGTCGTAATCCACTCTCTCCTCAGAAGTCAGCACAGATGCTGCTGAAGATTTCTGAGGCCATTGTTTACGCTCATGGGGAAGGAGTCATCCATCGAGATTTGAAACCAGCCAACGTGCTCTTGGACAAGAAAAATAATCCGCATATCTCTGACTTTGGGCTGGCCAAGAAAGTGACGTCCGGAAGTAACTTGACCGTGACCGGTCAGATTCTGGGAACTCCCAGTTACATGTCTCCTGAACAGGCCTCGGGAGCAACGGATCAAATTAACGAGATCTCTGATGTTTATTCATTGGGCGCCCTGCTTTACTGTTGCCTGACTGGTCGCGCTCCTTTCCAGGCGGCCAATCCCATGGAGACACTACGGCAGGTCGTCGAACGGGATCCAGTGGCTCCACGACAGCTGAATTCCCAGGTCGATCTGGACCTGGATACCATTTGCCTCAAGTGCCTGGAGAAGGATCCTCAGCGGCGTTATCAATCTGCGCAGGAGCTGGTCGATGAGTTGAATCGGTTCATGGCAGGGCAACCGATCCAGGCCAGGAGAATTTCCACGCTGGATCGAGCATTTCGCTGGTGTCGACGTAATCCGGTGACGACAGGACTGTTGTCTGCCCTGCTATTGGCGATTGTTGGCGGTGTTTCTGGAATTGCCTGGCAGTGGGGGCAAGCCGAGTACCAGAAAAACCTGACACGACAAGCAGAGGAATCAGAAATGAACATGGATTCTGATGCTGCGGAAGCGGTCAGTGATGTGGTGCGTGTCCAGGAACTCGTGGAGGCACAATTGAAACTGGAGCATCAGGATTTTCTCGATGCACATGGATTGATCATACGTGGTACTCAAGCAGTGCTGGTTGAAGTGGCCGAGCAAGGTGGCGTCCTGGCTGCTGGGCAGCAGCGGCTTGTTGAGGAAAACCTGAAATACTTTCAACAATTCATTGAACGCCATGTGGGAGACCAGGAGAAACGGGACGTGATAGCCACGGCGTATTCTCTCAGTGGTCAGATCCAGGTTGCCATGAACGATCCTGGGAGTGCCCTGCGAAGTTACCAGGAGGTCTTGCAGTTGCTTCAGAAAGCAGGCGATTCAATGGGTGTGTCAACGCGTCGCAAGTTGACCGGGAAAACCTGTTTTGAATCTGCCCTTTTGCACGGCCTGTTGGATGCCCGTATCCAGGCGAGTGGTGAGTACACGGTAGCGGAGAAAGAACAGGCTCATCAGAGCCACCAGCAACAGGTGATGTACCTTCTCAACCAGGCTTTTGCCAACGGGTATTTTGAATCCAGTGAGCATCGTGATCGCTTGCAGCAGGATGAACACCTGATCGCCTTTCGACAGCGGGCAGAGTATTCTCGCTTACTCGAACAGTTGCAGCGGGCAGAGCGAAAACGGCCCCGCTAGTAGACCTTTGGGTTGGCCAGGGCCGATTCTTTATTCCCGGCCGGAAGATCTGCAAGGATCCGGGGAGATGCTGTTCGAACGGTCTGGAAATCAGTATGATGGGGCCTGGTTGATCGTTGTTTGAGAGGTTCCATAAACGTTTCTTGACAGGAATGATTCTATGAAGACTTTCCATCGCCTGGCGTTAATTACCATTTGCCTGTTACTGGCGACCATTTCAATCAGCGTCGTGGATGCCTGGTTTATTCCAACCCGCACGACAGTCACGGAGCTGGCCCCGGGTGTCTTTTTTCGCAAGACGCAAAACGAACCGGAGTTTATCGGCTGCAACCAGGGGTGGGTGGTGTTCAAGGACTTCGTGCTCGTGATTGATGCGAACTTCCCCAACCAGGCAGAGAAAGTAATCAAGCTGATTCGTAAACATACGAACAAGCCGATTCGTTATGTGTTTGATACTCACTACCATGGTGATCATGCGGATGGGAATGAAATGTATGTTCGCCTGGGTGCCACGGCAGTCGCTTCCGCTCGCAGCAAGGCCCAGTTTGAAACCAAGGGGGTCGTTGGGTTCGAGAAATCGCAACAGGAAAAGCCAGAGGAATACGGGAAACTGCCCTACCGGAAACCATCCCTCTATTTCCCCAACCGACTGGTGTTCGACGATGGCACGCAGCGCGTGGAACTCATCCATTTTGGGCATGCCCATACCCTCGGTGATGCGGTGGCCTGGTTGCCCAAGCACCAGATTCTTTTCACGGGTGATGCCTGTGTCAATGGTCCCTTTAACTATACGGGTGACAGTAACACGGAAAGCTGGATTACCGTGCTGAATCAAATGGAAGAATTGCCGGTCAAGGTAATGGCCCCCGGGCATGGTGAACTGGGTGACAAGAAGATGATTCAGTTGCAGCGGCGTTACTTTGTCGAGTTGCGAGCCGAGATCCGCAAGGCGATCAAGGCTGGCAAGGCACTTGACCAGATCAAGCAGGAGATTGACTTGCCGTTTTACGAGCAATGGACCGGCGTGGATGTGAAAACACGAACGGAAAACATTGAACATGTTTACCAGGAACTGGGTGGTAAGTAGCAGTTGTTGAGAGCGTATTAGCTGATGGCAAGTAACTTGTTTTAGAGGAGAGCAGCCAGGTGACATCACCTTCCCCCATTACCGTCGAGGTTGCTCCGGGTGAATTGATCGACAAGATCACGATCCTGATGATTAAATCCGAGCGGATCACGGACGAAGAGAAACTGGTTAACGTGCGCGTGGAATTGGCCACGTTACAGGAAGCCTGGGAACAGGCGGTCGACATCACGCCTCAGCTGACTGAGTTGACTGAGGCCTTGAAGCAGATCAACGAAGCGATCTGGGATATCGAGGATGATATCCGGGACTGTGAACGTCGCAAGGATTTTGGCGACCAATTCGTGGAACTGGCTCGCGGTGTGTATCATAGCAATGACAAGCGAGCTGCCTTCAAACGCGAAGTCAATCAATTACTGGGATCTCGTTTGATCGAGGAGAAATCCTACACGGATTACCAGTAACGGACTGGCGGGTCCATGAGGCTGAAGGTGGTCTGATTACTTGCCGAGGGTGACTCTTGTTTCACCTTCTGGAACCGGATATCGTAAGTGGATACCTGTTCTTTGCTGAAAAGGAGTTGCGAGTGTTGAATCGAATGAGATTCCTGGCAGTCCTGGGGACCCTGTTGGTCACGACAATGACCCGCGCCGAGGACTGGTTGCAGTTCCGGGGCCCCAATGCCAGCGGCGTATCGACGGAAAGCAAGAACCTTCCCGTCGATTTTTCTTTTGAAAAAAACGTGCTCTGGAAACAGGTGCTGGGTGAAGGAATTGCCTGTCCCATTGTGGCGCAGGGACGTGTTGTCGCTACGACGATGGCGGACAAGCAGACCTTTTCTATACGTTGCTTTAATGCGGCGTCGGGTGACCCGTACTGGCGTAAGGATTTCAAGGTAAGTGGACTGCCGGCCATCACGTCTCCCAATACCCCGGCGTCCTCGACGCCAGCCTCCGATGGAAAGCGTGTTTACGTCTTTTTCGATACGCTGGGATTGATGGCCTTCGACCTGGCCGATGGCAAGCTGTTGTGGAAACAGGATATTCCCGAGCCCTTTTACCTGCTGGACTGGGGCGCTGCTGCATCGCCGATTGTCTACAAGGACATGGTGATTTTTAACCAGGATGATGACCTGAA
>JAZADA010000539.1:0-3826 GCA_036124135.1 Planctomycetota bacterium
GGAAGCCATAAAAATACCCGGCCGGTGTATCGTAAAAAAAAGTGGGTGCGCCCTGGCTGCACTGGTAACGATCGGGCGGCACCCGGTACCAGTGCAAGGGCTTACGCAGAACCTGCAGGGAAAATCCTAGGTCTCCCAGTAAATCCATCGTCCAGGATCCCGCCGTGATGACCAGCCGGTCTGTTTGAAACGTATCTGACTCGGTCCGGACAGTCACCGTCGAACCGGAGATGGACCAGTCCAGGACAACCTGGTTCGCCAGGCAAGTAGCCCCGGCCAGGCGCGCCGGGTCCAGGGGCGCCTGGACCGCCCGTTCCCCCATCCCGAACCCCGCTTCCTCTTCGAACAGGGCCGTGTAGCCCCCGGGTACCGTGTAGCCCGGCCAACGCTTTGCGACCTCTTCAGTCGTCAGTTGCTCCAGCGGTAGATCATGCTCGGCAGCACTGGCCCGGATTCCCTGGACAATGTTTCCCTCGGCAGGACCCACGTTCAGCAGTCCTGCTGGTATGTAAAGCGATTGTCCTGTCACCTGCTGCAATGCGTTCCATAACCGGTAGGCTTCGATCAGCAGGGGGACGTAGTCGGGATGCTCAAAGTAGGCCTTGCGAATCACCCGCGTGTGACCATGAGAACTGCCGCGGTCGTGGGCATCGTCAAACCGATCCAGTCCCAGCACGGAGAGGCCACGCTGAGCCAGGTGATAAAGGGCTGCACTGCCCACTCCACCCGTCCCTAGCACGATGGCATCGTAATGACTCATGGCCCTGTAACCTGCCGTAGGTAATAAGCGTTAAATCGTAGCGGCGATCGCCGGCGCTTATAGCGGCTGCCGTGGCCGGCGCGAAAGCAGGGCAGGGCAGGGGAACAGGAAATCAGGGAGTCACCGGGGGCCCAGGATTCACGGGCAGTGGCTGCTGCAGGGTTTCTTCCGGGGAAGGGAACTGGTTTGCCTGCAGCTGAGCGGCCTCGTTCCCAATCGGATCCTGGTAGTAAGAGACAGGTTGGACGCTGTCCGCCTGAGACTGTTGGGCCAGTGCTGGTGCGACCTGGCAGCAGATGCGATGGACCGGGTTGGTTGCGTGGTGACCGGAGCCAGCGGGAATCCCTGGTTGAGCCGTCGTCGAGGTGGTGACAGGTTCAGGCGTGGGGAGAGGCTGGATCGGGTCGGAGACAGTACGGCCCTGGCAGCCCATGGTCAATAGGCAACCCACGGCGACCAGGTAGTTTAGCCGCCAGGGAATGTATGTTTTCATCGTGGCTCCAGGCATGCGTGGAACAGAAACGAGGTCAGCGAGGATGCAAATGGTAAGAAAGCCATCCTGGCGTGACAAGATCATTCCCCGGGGCGGTACTACGATGCTCGGGTACGTGCCGCGGAGTTCCTGGTGGCCAGTTTCAGGAACAGGTGTTCCAGGGTGAAGTGTCCTCGCGATGAGCGGCTTCCCTTCATGCCGAGATCGGCTTCCAGTAACCACTGGAAAAGCTTGGCAGCACGTTCGCGTCCCAGGCGTTTAAGTTGTCTTTCCGCGCGGGCGGCCTCGCCACCATGGAATCCCGCTTGCTTGAGAGCGGAGCCCAGCGAGATGCGTTGCTGTTTGCGCTCGGCCGCCTCGTAGATCCGCGTGGCCATGGCAAATCTTCGCAGCGACCAGGAAAACTGGGCCAGCAAACCGAGCGGATGCTCGCCCGCCTGGACCAGTTGGTCCAGTTGCCCCAGGGCCTCGGAAATATTGCCGTCGGCGGCGGCACTGATGATATCCCAGGTCGTTTTTAATTTCCAACCACCAATAATTTCTTCCACCAGGGGTGACGGGATGGTGCCTCCCTTTTCGACGTAAAGGGAGAGCTTGTTGACAGCCTGTTCGAGTTGACCAATCCTAGTTCCCTTGAGGTCCAGCAGGACATCACCGGCATCACGTTCCATTTTCAGACCGTGATCCTGCTGGGCCCGGAATTGCAGCCACTTGATGATCCGCGTGCGGTCAACGGACTTGCCCTTCTTTTGCTGGGGTACCTTGCAATCCAGTTGAAATCCATGCTGGTCAACCAGCTTGTAGAGTCGCGTGTTGGCAGCCCAGCTCTTGACTTCCAGCAATAGCAGGCCGCGGGGATTTTCCCGGGCAGCCAGGTCTTCCAGTCGATCACGGTACTCGGTGACGAAGGTGTCGGCGTTTTCAATCCGCGCGATTCGCAGGTCATTGGTGCCAAAGAGTGAGAGGGACGAGATCTCGTCATGAACGTCGGCCCAGCGGGCCGAGTTGTCGAACGTCATGACATTCATTTCATCTTCCTCGTCCTTGAACCAGGAAGCGTAGAGTTTTTTGCGAGCCTCGGTTTTCAGGTAATTATCATCCCCGAAGAGGACACCGACTCCATGCGAGGGAAGCGCTCCCGGCGCCTGGAGATAATCCAGCACGTGAAAGGTGCGTTGTTTGGCCACTACTGATTTCTCCCGCATCCGATGCCGATGAAATCTCAAGAACGAGTCCACTTGCTGAGGTAGAGCTTAGCGGGGAATGGCCTTCTTGGCCACTACAGGAGGCAATTGGTTTACCCGCCAGGCCTAGGGGATCGAGTTTCCCCCGGGAGATGCCAGCGGCTGTACGCCCTGGATCCTGCCCCGGGGAGCAAGTCCCAGCAGCGTGACCGGAACCGGGTGCTCGTAGGATCCGGTGTTACCCGCTTGGTCCCGGGCATCCAGGCGCAGGTAAATGGACCGGGGAATACGTGGACTGACAGGCCAGGCATAAGTGCCATTGTTGGTTAACTGGCTGGCAATCGTTGTCCAGGGATCCGTTTCTTTTTCGCGATAGGCCAGGGAGATGGGCCGAGCTGCCAGGGCCAGGTCCTCGGCCGACCAGCGAATGACCAGGTTGCCTGCCTGGATGCCCGTGCCGAAACTGGCTGATTCGATACGGGTGCGTGGGGGAGTCGTGTCAACACGCAGCCAGATATCTGCCGGGTCACCCCGTGTTGGAGGCCGATGCGCCGGACCCTGGGCATCAGCCACGGCGATGCGGAATCCAAAAATACCCTCGTATCGTACCTGGATTTCGAAGGGACTCTTGCCGTCGGGATCGTTGCCCCAGTGTTTCCAGGTCCGGCCACCATCGGCGGTTGCCCACAGTTGTACTTCCGGGGGGCTCGTGTCCTTGGTTTCAAGTAACTCGTAGGCCAATTGGAAGTAACGAGAATTGCTGGTTCGTACCACGGATCCGGGCGGCAAGGTGATGGCGTTCTCATCGGTTGTCGCTGGTCGACCACTGGGCACAGGTGGCGAGGATTCGAAAGGTGACTGGTCCGGTATGGTGGGTACGGTGGGGGAAATATCTGCCTGTTGTGGGTTCGTGGTAAACCGAGTGGGAGGTACTTCGTCCAGGTTCTTGCTCGGAAAGGTTTCCACGAGACGAGCCCCGGGAACGGGGTCGGTTGTTGCAGTCCGTGGGGCTCCATCAGCGGGGCCAGGTGCGGGATGCCTGGTGAGCGATGGTGAGGCCTTCTTGTCGTCCACAGGCCAGGGAATGCTTGGTAACGGGGCGGCCGGCCGGGGAACCGGATTACGGGCTGCCTGTTGCGGGATGCCCCCCGGCAGTGTTGGTGGTCGGGGCAGGGGAGCCTCGCTGGCGTTAACCCGTCGCAGGATTTCAGTCCGGTTGCCTGCCTGGTCACCAACCGTGGCCTGCACGATAAAAACCGGTGAGTCAGTGCTGGGCTGCCATTGAGTACTGCCCTGGTAAGTGCCTGGTTGTGTGGCGACCACCTCTCCGGTTGGGATTGCTTCCCACTGTTGTTCGCCGGCGGCCTGCCCGGATAGTTGCAGGGTCTG
>JAZADA010000540.1:0-12197 GCA_036124135.1 Planctomycetota bacterium
CGTTCGGATGTTCGGCAATCCAATCTATAATGCCAAGAGTTACTTCCTGTTCATGGACGAGTTTGAAGACCTGCGAGAGGTGGCGGATCGAATGAGCGTCAGGGAAGCTGCCGAGGATTATCTTGCCTCGCACAGCGTAACCGACATGTTGCAACGTGAAACCCAGGGGCTTTCCTGGCAATCCTTTATCTTCATTCGCAGTCTCGGCCCGATTCCCCTGGACGACAGCCGTATCCTTTTCTCACTTCCCTTATTGCTACTGGCACTGATCGGAATGCTTTCTGAACAGCGTGCGGCCACGATCCTGTTACTCGCCTGGATTGTCGGTTTCCTGATCATGTTTGCCTGGTATTTACCCATTGCGGCTGGTCAGCGATTCATGGTTCCCCTGCTGCCAGCCCTACTGATGTGCACTGCCGTTGGCCTGGCACGAATCGCACCGACGAACCGTCGGCTCAGGAATTTGAACTCAACCGGTTGGTTAAGCATCGGCATTTGCTGGTGCCTTGCATGGACTGCCATTACCTGCTTGATGCTGCCCTAGTAAACAATCTCGTAGAGGGCGCTGAACTTATCCGTCCAGAGCGAGACATTCCGGGCATTTTCGCCAACCGGGGCCTGGTGTTTCTGGCGGATCTCTGGATCGTTCAGGACGTCCTCGTTCCGAGTAAGCAGGATCCAGGTGGCCAGGTCTTCAACCACTTCCTGTTCGGGATCCGGATGCGTGGTCAACACAACAAACGGGATCTCATGATGCCTGGCAATGCGGGCCACGACCGGAATCAGCCGAAGATGCTGGGTGCTGGCGTGGATTGCCAGTACGCCCCCCGGCTTGAGGTGGTCAAGATACAGTTGGACGGCCTCGGCGGTCAGCAAATGTACGGGAACGGCATCACCACTAAACGCATCCACGACCAGGATATCCGTATCGTGAGCAGCACCCCTAGTACTTTCCTCTTCCAACGACAGTCGTGCATCGCCACTGACCAACGAAACGTCTGCCGCCGAATCCTGCAGGAAGGTAAAATATTCCTGGGCCATTCGTTCGACCTCAGGATTAATCTCGTAAAACCGGAAGTGATCACCTGTTCTTCCGTAGGTTGCCAGTGTACCTACTCCCAGTCCCACGATGGAAACATGGACGGGTTCCGCCTGGAGGTATTTTCGCATCAACAAGCCAATGCCACTGTTACGATTGTAGTACGCAGTGGGCAACCGTCTTCGCCCCGGATCGGTAAACTGAATGCCATGCAACGTTTTCCCATGCATGAGACTTAACTGGTTATCAGCAGGACTTTCTTCACGCAACTCACGAACCACTCGCAACACCCCAAAAAAATTCCGGCTGGCAACAACCGTTTCACGCTCAATATTCTTTACCACGTCAAACGATTTCACATTGCGCTGATACTCCGCGAGCTGCGCCTTTCCAGCCAGGCCAATTCCGCCACCGATCAGCAATGCTGCACTCAACTGCGTGACCGAGGACCACGACACAATCTGGGTTACGACAATAACCAATGAAAACACCAGGGCAACCAGCATTGCCAGGTTCAGTTCCAGGTACGAATGAAAGATCAGCGGACAGACCAGCGAAACCAACAGCCCTCCCACAGCCCCACCCACACTAACCCAGAGATAAAAAGCCGTCAGGTAGGTTACTGCCGGTTTACGACGAACCAATTCGCCATGACACAGCATGCAAACCGCGAACAGCATTGCCAGGTAAGATCCCACCTGGACCGTGGCCGTGCCAGTCCATTCAGAAAACTTGAACACCACCCCCACGTTTTGCAGCATGGCATCAATGTCATAACGCAGCATCAAGGCCGCGATCCAGGAAATGGAAAGAAAAACTGCCCAGGCAAATACTCTCGGTAGATACCATGACTCCCGGTCAAAACAGATAATAAATGAAAGCAAGTACAATCCCAGCGGTGCGATCCAGAGAAAGGGCATCACCACGATCTGCTGGCAAACATGCTGCGTGACCGCCAGTAACATGACGGAAGCCAGGGCCGGCATCCATAACCAATGCCCCTGCTCTTTCCAGGGCGGTCGCACAGTCGCTTCCGGTGACACTTCCCCGGCAGTCGTTTCGTCACCTTCCCCGCTGGGCGAGGAAACCCCACGGGACACCATGACGGCAAGTACAGCGCAACAGGTTCCAAATCCGACAAAAACAACTGACCACAGGTTACCCTGGGTCGGCAAATCGAATGCAGGTTCAAAGACGAACGGGTACGTTACCAGTGCTCCCAGGGAACCAATATTGGAGAGTGCATAGAGACGGTAGGGGGAACGCCCCGAGTAATGCATGGCATACCATGCCTGCACCAACGGACCGGTTGCTGACAATACGAAATAGGGCAATCCCACGTTCAGCACCAACAGCCAGAGAATACGCATGGTTGGCAAACTACTGCCTGTTGGTTTAAATCGATCCGTCGGTGTAATGGGTAGCGTCAGAACCGCGACGACGATCAATGCCACGTGAACGATCATTTGTAGTTGCCGCGACTTGAGCCGCGACAAGACATGGGCATAGCTATAACCGGCCACCAATAACACCTGGAAAAATAACATGCAGGTTGTCCAGACTGCAGTCGTGCCACCGAACCAGGGTAGAATCATCTTGCTGATCACCGGTTGCACCTGGAACAGCAAGAAAGCACTGAGCAAGATTGTCAGGGCGGCCCAACTGGAGAACCGAAAGTAGACAGACTTGACCATCAGCCCTTTTTCCTTGTCAACAATTGCCCCTCAGCGGGTGCTACCCCTGACCTGATTCGATATCTCACGAATCAACCGATGCCTCCACGGTTACCAGGACCCCCTTGAAAGCGGGCGTCCTGGACTGCGCGTCATGCTGTCTCGCCACCAGTACGTTGGCTTCTGGAAAATACATCAGGGCATTTCCTTCGCGAATACCGGGAAACTCACGTGCACGCACCGCATCCATTTTCCCCGCTGGCCCCCGGACCTGCACACGTTGATCGTGTTGCAGGTCACGTTGACGCATATCACGTGGGTTCAAGAGGATCACGTCACGTCCATCCTGCCCGCGGTAAATATCCTCTTCCTCGTAGACCACGGTATTGAACTGACCTTCACTACGTACCGTCATCAGCCTCAGCACATCATCTCCACCGGCCAGTTCCGGCAGCTCGTGGCAATGCAACCGTGCACGTCCATCGGGCGTAGCAAATCGCGGCTTGTGAAAGGTTCTCCCGGCGATTTGAAATTCCTCTCGCGTGGCGTCAATTGCCCTGATCTTCTCAAACCCGGGAACGACCTTGCCGATCACGCTACGAATCTGTTTTGCGTCCTGCAGTTCCTGCCAGTCGATAGGGCCATCATTCCCGAGGACACGCTGGGCAAGCTCCGCGATCACTTCAATTTCACTACGCGGACCTGCCAGGCGTCGCGGTCCACCATCACTCAAACGCACCAGGTTAAACATCGACTCCTGGGTCGTCCGCTGGGGTTCCTCATCACGGGCCAGGACGGGCAGTATGATCGTTTCATCAGCCATCCCATGCACGTGACCTGTATTGAGCGTCGTGCTCATGAAAACCATGGTTTCCAATCGTGATAAAGCCTCCGCAGCGAAAGCCTGGTCCGGATTGGAACCATACAGATTTCCACCCAGGCAAAATCCAAAGCGTAGTTTGTCCTCCGCGGCAGCTTCCATACAGGCCAGCGTATCGAGTCCTGGCGTCTTGGGCAACGAAACAGAAAGATCCTGTTCCAGGGCCTCGAAGATAGCCTCTTTCAACTTTGGAGTAACTCCCACAGACCCGATGCCCTGCACGTTGGAATGTCCGCGGATAGGCATCAGCCCGGCATGCGGTTTACCCACCATGGATCGCATCAGTGCCAGGTTAGCAATTGCCTGTACATTCTGAGTTCCGTGCGCATGGTGGGTAATACCCATTGTCCAGCTAAAGACCACATTCCGGGCAGCTCCATAAGTCGCGGCTATTTCGTCGATCACCGCACGCTCGACTCCCGATTTCCGGCAGATGTCATCCCAGTCAGTTTCCCGCAGGTTGGCCAGCCAGGAGTCCGATCCCTGGCAGTGCTCCTTGAGAAAACCATCATCCTGTAATCCCAGTTCATCAATCCGCTTGGCGATACCTGTTAACAAGGCCAGGTCACCGCCGATATGGGGTTGAACATACTGCGTCGCAATGCGCGTCCCAAAGAGCATGCTCCGAACATTACTGGGAATACGAAAATTGACCAGTCCAGGCTCCACGACAGGATTGATGACGATGACTTTGCCCCCACGTCGACGCACATGCATCAAGGTAGTCATCAAGCGTGGATGGTTACTCGGTGGATTACCACCAATCACGAAAACCAGATCCGCATGTTCAACATCATCCAACACGATGGTAGCGGTACC
The DNA here is from genome assembly GCA_036124135.1 of Planctomycetota bacterium. Taxonomy (GTDB): domain Bacteria; phylum Planctomycetota; class Planctomycetia; order Pirellulales; family Pirellulaceae; genus JAZADA01. The sequence goes on from JAZADA010000540.1 coordinate 4,412, forward strand.
ACTTCCGACCGCGCTACTCAATCCAACGCCACTTGCCTGGTGACAGTAATAACTGCAATTATTAACGTTATTGGTTCCATAGAGGCGAGCAAAAAGCTGCAGTAGGAACCCCGCTTCATTCGAACTGCGACCACTGAAATACCAGAAGCTTTCATCTGGCGGCATCTGCCCCAGCTTAGCGACCACCCGATCGATCGCTTCCTCCCAGGAAATCACGCGATACTGATTTGTTCCTTTCTCGTAAAGCACGGGGTCGACCAGTCGCCCGGATGCTTCCAACTCGCGGGGATTCATTGCCTGCAGCTGTTTAATCGTGTGCCGGTACCAAAAATCCGGCGAGATGGCCGGCTGCATATCAGCGGCGATGGCCTGCAGGGATTTCTTACAGAACTCGGGGAAACGCCCCAGTTCATTCACCATGCCACCCCGCTGGCCGCCCATTCCCAGGGCACAGGTTTTACAGGCATTCTTACTGCGCAGCGCACGATACATTTTTCGCAGTCCGCCAACCTCACGAGCTTTTCGAAAGGTATAGCGGATCGCCTGCCAGCCACCTCCGCTGCGGGGTATCTTACTCATGCTGCACACCTCGGCGGCGCATTATCACAGGGACCGTCCGGATCCAGGCAAGTTACGAAACCTGCCTCCGAATGCCTAGTGATCCAGGGCGACCGTAACGGTCTTGGTTTCCAGGTAAGGCCGCAAGCCATCTTCACCCAATTCTCGTCCCAGGCCCGACATCTTGAAGCCACCGAACGGCGCGGCTGCATCGAACACGTCATAACAGTTCACCCAAATCGTTCCTGCCTTGATCTTCTTGGCGAGATGATGGGCTCGTCCCACATCGCGGGTCCAGACTGCTGCGGCCAGCCCGTAAAACGTCTGGTTGGCACGTGCCAAAATATCATCCGTATCCTTGAAGGTCAGGACTGACATGACTGGGCCGAAAATCTCGTCCTGCGCAATGTCCATGTCATCGGTAACGCCATCGAACAACGTGGGTTCGATAAAGTAGCCTTCCTCTCCGTAACGGCTGCCACCCGAAACGCAGGATGCACCACTCTCATTACCTTTCTGAATGTATCCCAGGATTTTTTCGAACTGGGCCTGGTCTACCTGCGGCCCCTGTTCTGTCTTGGGGTCAAAGGGGTCACCGATCACACGCTCCGTGTTCATGCTCACCATTTTCTCGATGAATTCATCGTGGATGCGTTCGTCGACGAAAACACGGCTACCGGCACAGCAACACTGCCCCTGGTTAAAGTAGAGTCCAAAATGAGCACCCGCGGCGGCGGCATCCAGGTCGGCATCGGCAAAAATGATATTCGGACTCTTTCCGCCCAGCTCAAACGTCAATCGCTTCAGGGAGGGAGCCGCTTCCTTCATGATGGTCTGTGCGGTCAGGTATTCCCCCGTGAAGGCAACCTTGTCGATATCAGGATGCTGAACAATCGCCGCACCCGCCGTCGGACCAAAACCGGGCACTACGTTAATGACGCCATCGGGAAAGCCTGCTTTCTGTGCCAGGCGAGCCATTCGCAGGCAACTTAGCGGAGTCTGCTCTGCCGGCTTCATCACCACGGTACAACCAGCTGCCAATGCCGGACCCCACTTCCAGGCAACCATTAACATGGGAAAGTTCCAGGGAATAATCTGGCCTACAACTCCCACGGCCTCGCGCCGCGTGTAGGTGAGAAAGTTACCTCGCACGGGAATCGTCTGGCCATGGATCTTGTCTGCATAGCCGGCGTAGTATCTCAGGCAATCAATGACCAGCGGTAAATCAATGTCACGTGCATCACTGATCGGCTTACCATTGTCGAGGGTCTCCAGGGCAGCCAGCTCATCAATTTCTTCCTCGATAAGATCGGCCAACCGGGCCAACAACTGCCCCCGATCCCGGGCATCCATCGTGCTCCAGGGCCCGTTTTCAAATGCTTCTCGAGCAGCACGAACGGCCAGGTCGACGTCTGCGGCATCTCCCTCGGCAATCTGGGCAATCACTTCCTCAGAAGCGGGATGCAATGTTTCAAAGGTCTTGCCACTTTGTGCGGGAATCCACTGGCCATCAATAAAACAGAGTGTCTGATGAATCTCGGGACGTGCAACTGGTTCAGTGAAAGTAGCCATGAGAGACCTCCTGGAAACAAATCAAATCATTCTATCGAAGTCAGCCGGGGCCCATGGCAAGAAGCGACAGGACCTGAACTGCCGTTGGCGACATTGTAATCCCAGTTCGGGGAAGGCAGCAAGCCGCAAGAGATCCCAGGAATTAAACGTTCGGACGAAACACCTTGCAGTCCAGATTTCCAAGAGCAACCTCGAGTTGCTCAAACATCGTCTGATCCCGATAAACACCTACGATTGCCCCGCCGGAGCCGGCAAATTTAGCGGAGGCACCTACCTCGCGAGCTCGTTCAACCATCTCGACCTGCGTTGGCGGTAATTCACAGATACGGCTGCGAATGTCGAAGTTCTGATCCATCAACCTTCCCAGTCCCTCAAGGTCTCCCTGGCCAAGTGCCTCACGCCCGGCCATGGCTAGTTCTGCAAACGACTCCATGGCCTCCACAACATCTGCCTCATTACGGTTATATCGCAAGCGAAGATTATTGTGAAACACCTCGGTCGGTTCCCCGACGTCAGTACAATAGGCAATGTAGATTCTTTCCAGGAACGTGGTATCAAGCGGCAGGTAGGATCCATATTCCAGGCCCATCTCCGATTGCATGATCGCTGTCGAGAAATCCATGTAGACGGCGCCTTCGTAGACCTGGATCACCCGATCCTGCAAACCTGCGGAAATACCCAGTTCATCCGCCTCAACACTAAGCACGAGCGAGGGTTGCACATGCTGTGGAATCTGGACATCGTAATATTCCATCAGGGCCCGCAAGGTAGCCACGATAATGGCACTGGATCCTGCCATGCCAACTGCGCGGGGTATATTCGATTCGTAACGAATTGAGAAGTTCCGCTCATGCAGTGGAAAGCGATTCTCACAGAACTCCACGAATTTCTTGATCGTCGCCTTGACCAATCGCAAGCCGCCATAATATCCATGCAATTCAACATCATGTACCAGTTCATGGATTGAACCGAAGCGACTCTTGTCTTCCTGGCTGGGAATTAATTCCATGTCTTCCCAGGCATACAGAACCACTTCCGCAAAGAAATTACGGGCGATGATCGAGATGGTCTTGCCATGGTACCCATCCGACGGATTGCCGATCAGGCCGGCACGTGCATAGGCCCTTTTCCGCAATAACTCCATCATGAATTCTCCGCTGATGTATCCAGGAGTTGTCGCAAGTGTTGCTGAACCATGGGACCATGCTGTTCATCAGCCATGGCAAATTCCATGAAGGTACGAAAGTAGCTCTCAAAGTTACCGATATCGTAACGAGGTTCATTTGCCGGCAACTTCATGCCGATCCCCTTGCATCCAGACTGCAACAACTGGCGGATCGCATCCGTCAACTGGATCTCGCCTCCCTTGCCCGGTTTCGTTTCACCCAAAGCGTCAAAAATCACCGGACTAAAGATGTAGCGGGCAGCCACGGCCAGGTTACTGGGGGCTTCCTGAACAGTCGGTTTTTCAACCAGGTCAGCCAGTTCGAAAACATCACCGGCAGCTCCCCTGGGACTGGCAATTCCATAATTCACGACCTCGGCAGCGGGCACCTCCTCGAAAGCCACCACGACATCGGCCTTCTGCGACTCGAACTCATTGATCATGCGGCCCACAATATCACTTTGAGCATTCAAACCAATAATCGAATCACCAAGGGCGACGACCAGCGGTTGGTCACCCACCAGCGAACGGGCACACATGACAGCATGTCCGAGGCCCAACTGCCGGCGCTGGCGCGTGTAAAAATATTCCATCTCGCGACGTTCAAAATCAAGATCCTCCAACTGGGCTTCCCGCCCACTTTCCCGGAGTCGCTGGATCAAGGTTTCGTCGATATCAAAATGCTGTTCAATCGAAGCCTTCCCGTGGGACGTGATAAACAGTAGCCGTCGAATACCCGACAGGGCGAGTTCTTCAACTACGTATTGAACCACGGGCTTACGGCCCACGGACAACATCTCCTTGGGCTGACTCTTGGTCAACGGCAGCAACCTGGTTCCATGCCCGGCAACCGGGACAACAGCAATGTCAATGGTCATGTTTACACCGTCACCTATTATAAAATCGAGATACCTGGATTGCCTACCGCACTAATTCGACGGGGGAGCGGAACCGCGGGGAGCTGGTGCAGCCTGTTGTTGCAACAGTTCCTGCAGGAATTCGCCATGCCGCGCATCCAGGGCAATTAGTTTCCTTGCATACTTTATCGCTTCTTCAAATTTCTGGCGTTGCTGCAACAGCCGCGCCAACGCTACCAGGAATGTGGTATTCTCTTCATCCAACTGGTGGGAGGCTAACAGTCTCTCCTCGGCCTCGTCCATTTGCCCATTACGGTAAAGCGCCAATCCATAACGATACTGGACCATGGGATTCTCCGGGGCGTAATTCGCATCCCTGGCAAAATGAACCAGCTCCTGCTGACGCAAGGTTTCAATCTCACGCTGTTCATCTTCCAGTCCTTTCATCAATTCAACGATTCGTTCCGTATCCTGGATACGCTGCGACTGCTGGATCTGGCGTATCTTCTCTTCCAGGTTTCTCTGTAGTAACTCCGCCAGGTTGGCCCTGGGACCCGTGGCCATTGGCTCCACCTGCATCCCCTGCCGATATGCCTTGATGGCATCCTTTCGTCGTCCCAGGTTTTCATACAGGAGACCCAGCGTCACGTACGCAGCCGCTCGATCATTGTTCGCCAGGATACCTTCCTCCAATTCTGCCACGGCATTCTGGAAGGCCTTCCGCTGCTTGGTAGTAAACATCGCTGGTGGTACCGGGGCCAACACCTCGGCGGCTGCCGTCCGAACAGACCGAACAGGATCCCGTAGCAGTCGCGACGCCTGCAAAACGAGGTCAGCGTAGAACGGCTCCTCCGTTCCCCGGAAACCCTGCAATGCCCCCAGGGCTGCCCGCCGCACCTGCGGGTCAGGATCCTTGAGATTACGAAAAAGAACCTCGGCATTGCTTACCTCGAACGGATCTAACCACATCAGTGCCGAGGCACGTACCAGGGGAGACCATTCACGGTTTTTGGTGATTTTCCTTAACTCTTCACCTGCGGCCGGATCCCGATCACGAGCGGCCTTGAGTGCAGAGGCAAAATGCGAGCCGCGATGCTTCGACGTGGGATACCACTTCTTCACTGCAGCAGCAGCCCAGGCGTTGATCTCCTGTAGTTCCGCAGCAACCGTCGCATTACCGGCACGGCCCACCCGCAACCAGTCTGCGTACTCGCTCAGCCCCAGTTCCTGTCTCTGATCCTTATCCAGGGTAGAACGTTCCAGGTGGCAACCCGTACAGGCGTTAGGGGTTTGCAACGTAACACTCAGGTCCGGACGGGGCACACGAAGGCTATGATCACGTCTCGGATCGACCTCCATGTATGTCGTGGACGGCATATGGCACTCGACGCATGATGCGCCCGTCGAGCCCGCCTTGTGCTGGTGGTGAGCGGCCGTGTCATATTTCGCCGATGGATGCTGGTGGCAGGAAGTGCACAGTCGATTATCGGTGAATTTAACCTTCGTGGTATGCGGATTGTGGCAATCGCTGCAGCGAATCCCCTTACGGAACATCTTGCTCTGCACGTAAGAACCATAAACGTAAACCTCGTCCATGATCTGGCCATCATCATGATAGGTCTCCGGCCGCAAAAGTTCATTTGCATAATAATCATGGAGGTTGTTACCAGGCCGAAAGTCAGCGTGCACGATACTGCGCCGCGAGTGACAGGGAGCACAGGTCTGGATCTCCGCCTGGGAGTTCTTTCCCTTGAGCTTGGCCAGTCCGTACCCGTGGCGCCGATCCCAGAAAAGTGACTTTGACTCGGCCAACTCGGCATGCAGGCTACCCGGGCCATGACAGGATTCACAGCTAACGTCAATCTCTTCAAACGATGTATGATACTGACCCGACTTCGCATTAAAGTTTTTCTGCAGGTTCGTCGAATGACAATCGGCACACATCGTGTTCCAACGTTGAGCAATCCCGGTCCAGTGCAGATCATCCGTCGGATCCAGCTTCTCCTTGACGTCAGGAGGGTCCAGGTAAAACCATTGTTCGGCCTTGGTGTCCCAGGAAATACGCAGGACCTGCAGGCGTCCCACGTGTTGTCCATCGTCCGGCAGCGACTCTGGTCGATCAAACTCAACCATGTACTGCTGCAACGGATCAACACCGAACACGTACTTGATTTCAAAGTCGGTCATCTTGCCATCGGGACCCTCGGTGTGGACCATGAATTTCCCGTTCTCCCGGAACATTCGGGAAGTGATGCCGTGGTGCACCAGCTCAGCATCATTGAAATCGCCCAGGACGGTTTCTTCCAATGCCGGATCCATCGCCTTGTCATGATGCGATCCCTGCCACTCCTCCGCCTGCGATTGATGACAGGTCGTACATTTCGAGCGGCCCACGTAACGAACTTCGACGTCCTCGGGAACCGCAATCAGCCAATCACACAATGTCCAGCTGACGACGATAACGCCCACGACAAGCAACCAGGCCGCCGCGCTCAGTCGCGTCAACCAACGGGTCGATCGACGTTCACTACTCGTGTCGTTTGATTTATTCATTTTCCACTCATGAAACACTGTTTCTAAGCCACGTTCAGCCATTCTCGCAGCTTGTTTGATTATCAACTCCGTCCTAGAATGCGGCAACCGTTGGGGTATCTCGTGGCAGGCAATTGACGTTTTGCTATTCCGATTTTCCGGAATACGCATCCTTTCCGTAGCTGGCTGCCGGTGGAGCAACCCAAAATATCCCCCTGATCCCGTTGCCTACCGGCAGGAAGGGAAGATCTTTGCCATGTATCCCCAGCACCGAGAAGTCCAAGCCGAGCCTGATCCCGACATTTCCACACCTCCTGAAACCTCAACCGATGACGGTAACCAGCCAGGATCACCCTCGATAGACCGACGAAAACTTTTGCAGGTACTGACCGCTGGCGGCATTGGCAGTGCCTGTTTCCATCGAGCCCTGGCAGCGCAGGCCACACAGGCCGGCCAGGTAACCACTGCCATGGTCCAGCAAGCTGCCTGGATCGCCGACCTGGAATTGTCCGAGGATGAATTAACCAGTACGACGGCTCGCGTAGAACGCACCTTGGATAAGTTCCAGACCTTGCGGGAACAGCCCGTCAGCTACGATACTCCACCTGCCCTTTATTTTTCGGCCACACCCCGGGAACCATTGAACAACGCCAAGATCGATCGTCACGCCAGGCCCATCGGCACCTCGAAACCTGTCCGACCTGCTGACGACCAGGACCTGGCCTTTCTTCCTGTCACTGATCTGGCAGCATTACTCAAGGCACGCAAGATCTCCTCCCTGCAACTGACCCAGCTCTACCTGGAACGTCTCAAGCAATACGATCCACTTTTGCATTGCGTCGTCACGTTAACCGAAGAACTGGCGCTCAAACAGGCCCGACGAGCCGACCAGGAAATCGCAGCCGGAAAGTACCGCGGGCCTCTTCACGGCATTCCCTGGGGCGCCAAGGACTTGATTGCTTACCCGGGCTATCCCACGAGCTGGGGCGCGCCTCATTTTCGTGAGCAGCTGCTGGATGGAAAAGCGACCGTCGCTCAACGACTGGAGGATGCTGGCGCTGTCCTGGTCGCCAAGCTCTCGCTCGGTGCACTGGCCATGGGT
>JAZADA010000541.1:0-6843 GCA_036124135.1 Planctomycetota bacterium
ATTGATACGCAGGTCACTTGTGGTTGCGGCAACACGTTTGCGACACGCAGCACACGCAAGGAATTAAAGGTTGACATCTGCAACGTTTGCCATCCTTTTTACACTGGCAAGCTAAAGTACGTCGACACGGCAGGTCGTATCGAGAAGTTCCAGAACAAGTTTGCTGCTGGCAGTTACGCCAGTCTGCAAAAGACTTCCAAGAAGAAGACAAGCAAGCGTTAGCTTGTGAGAGCTTTCTGATTCCACCCTCGCCCGAGAAACCAGGTCGGGCTTGGTTTAGTGGTTTAAGCGGGATGGAACCGGCAAGCGACTTAACCACGAAACTATCCTCTTTCACCCAACCCCGGTGGGTTCCCTGTCATGCGTGAAATGCTGGAGGAAAAGCTGGCTCGGTTCGAAGAACTTGAGCAACAAATGACAGACCCCGAGGTGCTCAGCAATTCCCAGAAGATGGCCCGCATCGCGCGTGAACATGGCGCACTGGCCAAGCTGGCCACACGGTATCGATCCTTCAAACAGGTCGCTGAAGAAATCTCCGAGGTTTCAGTCATGGCTGATAGTGACGATCCGGAGGAGCGTGAACTTGCTGAAATGGAGCTTCCTGAACTCAAGGCCAAGCGGGAAACCTTCTGGAGTGAACTTCTGGACCTGACGATTGGAGGCGAGGACGCGACTCGCAAACGTTGTGTCATGGAGATTCGCGCTGGAACCGGAGGTGACGAGGCTGCCCTCTTTGCTCGGGACCTGTACGAGATGTACAAACGTCATGCCGAGCCGAAAGGCTGGAAGTGTGAGATCCTCAATGCCAGCCCAACAGAGCTGGGAGGATTTAAAGAAATCACCCTCGCCTTTGCCGGAGAAGATGTTTACCGTCAATTGCAGTATGAAAGCGGTGGACACCGTGTACAACGTGTTCCGGAGACCGAGGCCAAGGGGCGTATCCACACGTCAGCTGCAACCGTCGCCGTACTCCCTGAACCGGAAGACGTGGAGGTAGACCTCAAGCCTGACGATTACCGCAAGGATATTTTTCATGCCAGCGGTCCTGGTGGTCAGCATGTCAACAAGACAGCATCTGCTGTCCGGGTGACCCATTATGAAACGGGCATCGTGGTCTCCATGCAGGACGAGAAAAGCCAGCACAAGAACCTGGCCAAGGCACTGCGCATCCTCAAGTCCCGTCTCTATGACAAGTTCAAAGAGGAAGAAGACGCCAAGCGAGCTCACGAACGAAAAACATTGGTCGGTTCAGGCGACCGCAGCCAGCGTATCCGCACCTATAACTTCCCCGAAAATCGCGTCACAGACCATCGCATTAACGCAACACTATACAAGCTGGATCAGATCCTGACCGGAGGGCTAGAAGCCCTCATCGATTTATTAATTGAGCATGACCGACAGGAGCTGCGCACGTCGATGGGAAGCTTCGACTGATCACTCGCTGCTGGATATATCCAACAGCCTAGAAGGATTCGCCATGTCGCCCACGGAAGTCTGGACCATCGGTCGCTTGCTTACCTGGACCACCGATTACCTTAAGGAAAACGGATCGGATTCTGCCCGGTTAGATGCGGAAGTCCTGCTGGCACATGCCCGCCAATGCCAGCGAATTGACCTGTACACTGCCTTTGAGCAGGATCCTGGCGAGACGATCCGCAACACGTTTCGAGCCCTGGTAAAACAACGATCCACGGGAACACCTGTAGCCTACCTGGTCGGCCAGCGAGAGTTCTTCTCCCTGTCTTTTCATGTCACTCCTGATGTCTTGATCCCGCGCCCGGAAACCGAGTTCGTGGTCATGGCAGCCCTTGATACGATCCGTGATCACTATCAACAAGAGCCGATGGTTCAACTGGCTGACGTGGGAACGGGCAGCGGGGCCATTGCGATTGCAATCGCCCGGCAGGCAACTAATTGCCAGGTGAAAGCTCTTGACTCAAGTGCCACGGCACTACAGGTCGCCCAACAGAACATCGTCTTGCACCAGGTAGAATCACGTGTCACGACCCTGGAAAGCGATCTCTTTGACCAGGTCCAGGCTAGCGAACAATATCATGTGATCGCCAGCAATCCACCTTACATCAGCCAACTCGAATACGACCAACTGGATGCGAGCGTCCGAGATTTTGAACCCCAAGCCGCCCTGCTGGCCGGGACCACCGGCCTGGAAGTGTATCAACGATTAATCCCCCAGGCCGCTCAACGCCTCTTTCCGCAGGGATGGCTAATCCTCGAGACCAGTCCGAACCTGCATCCACAGGTTACCGCGTTGCTACAGGAAAGTGGTGCTTACGAGGATATCAATGCAGTCAACGACCTGGCAGGGCTTTCCCGGGTGATTACCGCCCGGTACACCGGCAACTCGCCGGAAAAACATTAAGCTCGCAGAGAAACCTGGGCTAATCCATTTTACTCCCAGATGGGGGATTCCTTTGCGAGTTCATCGAGCATGCCCTGTAAGCTTGTTTCTACCTGGCGCATCAGCGGGTCCACTTCGGCCTGCCGATCCCGTTCCGATGAAACCTCGATCGCCTCACCAATCTCGATGACGACTTTAAGTGCTCCCGGGACCTGGACGTGGTCCGTAAGATCTTCCTCGAAACGCTGCAAGGTTTCCAGGATCCGATCTCGACTAGGAAATTTCGAAAGGTATTGCGGCGGGTAGCAAGAGATCTGTTGTACCAGGTAGAGATCTGCCAATTGTTTCCAGCGTCGCTGTCTCTCATCTTCATCCACTTCGCGACGAACCATCCCGGGCAGGATCTTCATGCGAAGCGATTTGATTCGCGGAATGACCGAGCCCTGTTGACGTTGTCCCAGCCACTCTTCTTCCAGGGGCAACAGCAGGTGCTCGATCAATCGCTCCATGCGATGTTCAAGGCTCCCTTCCTGGACACTTTCAAAGTATTCCAGTTCCTTGAGGGCCAACAGCGCCATGCCGACCTTGATGAGACGTGGCATGAGCGACAGGTCGCGCTGAGGCTGCCAGGACAATCGCTGTTCAATCTCAGTCAACACCTGGTCCGCAGCGAATTCCAGGTCACCTTCAAAAAGATACTTAAGGGCGACTGGATGAACCACTACCTTCTGATCTGGCGAGCGGCGTTTACGACGCTTGGCCGCTGTTCTTGCAATAAAAGCAACCCCGTCTAACAAGGCATGTAACTGGTCATTGGTGCGGGTAACAGCTCCTTCGGGAAAAATGACCAGCGGCCTCTCTGCCGTGTCAAGAATTTCCACGGCCATGTTGATTGCCTGCCGATCAATGCCTTCACGATTAACACTGAATCCACCCATCTTGTGGATCGCCCAACTCGTGAACCAATCCTGATTGAAGAGGTGCCAACTTGCCATCGCATAGAAATGGCACCTGGCAGCCTTGGCGATCCAGCCCATCACCAGGGGGTCTGCGGTACGACAGTGATTGGGCGTGATGAGGATACCATGCCCGGCCTGCAGCGACTTTTGCAGACGATCCAGGTGACGAACCTCGTGTTTCACGACACCTTCTTTTCTCCGCAGGAAACGCGTGAAAAGATTGAACCTCTGAATCAGGCTGGACCAGATCGTCCTCCGGTAAGGCGGACGAAAGCGATACGGTTTTTCGATAATAATTTTCTGCATGAGCTACTATCCAGAACCGTCAACCTGTATATCCACGGGGATGAGCCTGGTGCCATTTCCAGGCTGACTGCACGATCTGCTCAATCTCGGTGAACCTGGGAGCCCAGTTCAACACTTTCCTGGCAAGCGAACTATCAGCTACCAGGATTGGTGCATCACCGGCTCGACGTTCACCGTCAAGCACCGGAATCGGATGTCCAGTAACGCGACGGCAGGCCTCGATCACTTCCCGGACACTGGTACCGGTTTCGCTGCCGAGATTCAGATACAGAGAGGTCCCCTGTTCCAATTGCCCCAGCGCCAACTCATGAGCCTGGGCCAGGTCATCAACGTGTACATAATCCCGCACGCAAGTCCCGTCCGGTGTCGGGTAATCGTTACCAAAGAGGGTAATATCGCTACGTTGCCCAAGGGCTACCTGTAGAACCAGGGGAATCAAATGGCTTTCCGGATCATGATCTTCTCCAATCGATCCGTCGCTAGCTGCCCCCGCTGCATTGAAGTAACGCAACGCAACACACCCAAATCCATAGGCTTTACTGTAGTCACTCAACATTTCTTCCACGATATATTTCGATTGCCCATATGGATTGACGGGTACCCGGGACAAGCCTTCATGAATCGGCATGGATTCCGGCTCTCCATAAACGGCTGTGGTACTGGAGAAGACAAGTTTACGAACTCCAGTATGCTGCATGGCTTCCAGTAAACAGAGGGTTCCCAGCACGTTATTCCGATAGTACTTACCCGGATTCGCAACCGATTCACCAACCAGGGTTGAGGCAGCAAAATGCATCACGACATCAATCGCCTGGTCGGCCAGCACAGACTGCAAATGCGACTGGTCAGACAAATCACCTTCGATCAATTGCCCGGCTGAGACCGACTCACGATGTCCCGTGGAAAGATTGTCGTAGACCCAGATATCGTGTCCGGATTCCTGCATGCGTCGAACCGCATGGGACCCCACGTAACCTGCACCGCCCGTGACCAGGATCTTCATAACACACCTATCTCAACACTCACATAACTTTCTACCCAACAACCATTTTACACCGATTTATTGGTAGGACGAAGTCACCTGGGCTAAGATCAGGGGTAGTTTCTCTGACATCCTCCCTGCTTTTCGCGAGATCCGCATAAACCTACGCAATCAACTTTCCCCGAACCTGGCCGCGTCATTTGCCGATAGCCACGATAGCAAGGGCCGGGAACATTGGTTTCCAGCCACAACTTCAAGGTAGTTCGATCGAGAGACCCTATTCATGTCCTCCCTCAAACGTCGCCTACTACAGCGTCGCAAAGAAAAACAGGGGGGACGCTTTGAACAGTGGGTGGATTCGTTTCAAAAGTATCTACTAAGCGAATGTCACCTGGCGGAGAACAGTGTGGCTGCCTACCGTCGCGACCTCCAGCGTTTTGGCAGCTGGGTGAAGAAACGCCCCCTCGCAAAACTCTCGATCAGCGATCTTGCTAACTACGTGGCCTGGTTGAAACGCCAGGGCCTGGCACCGAGCAGCATGGCACGACATATTGTCTCAGTTAAGATTTTCTTTCGTTACCTGCAACTCGAAGGTGTCCTCACCGAAAACGTTGCCGAGTTACTGGGAAGCCAAAAGATCTGGCAACGCGTTCCGGATGTACTAGCACCTACCATGGTAACCGATTTCCTGAATGCTCCTTCCGCTGGTGATTCCTTTCCCTTGCGAGACCGGGCTCTCCTGGAGTTGCTCTATGCGACCGGATGCCGGGCCTCGGAGATATCACGACTGACCATTTCAGACCTGCACCTGAAAGAACGATTCTGCCGCTGTCACGGCAAGGGCAACAAGCAACGCCTGACCCCGCTGGGCCGACCTGCCTGCCAGGCGTTAGCAATCTACCTGGAGCAGGAAAGGCCACGACTGGCTGCCATCCACGAACCATCCAATCCCTGGGTGCTGCTTTCCCGCAGCGGAAAGCTATTACGTCGCGAAGCGATCTGGACAATCGTCAAGAAATACGCATTGCGAGTTGGAGCTCCTGGCAAGATCAGTCCACACACGCTGCGTCACACGTTTGCCACGCACATGCTGGCCGGCGGAGCTGATTTACGCCATGTCCAGGAACTCCTGGGCCACGCCAGTATTGCCACGACACAACGGTACACCCACGTGGATCAATCCCGTCTAAAAATGGTACACAACCGATTTCACCCACGTGCGTAAGCGGCAACGGGGCAGGGGACAGGGCAGGGAGTGGGGGTAGCACGAATGATCACCGTTACGGCGTCACCGTGGAAGCTCCCCCTCCAGCACTGGGCAAGAACTGGATTTTCTCGATCAGCTTAACGACCTTGCCGTCTTGCTTGTAGCCTGAGACGGCAGTCACGGCACCGATAACATGCTCGTAGTGCAAGTCAGGATCGAAGCCAATCTCGATCTGGGCTGTTTCCTGGTTACTACCTGGCCCGGAATCGGTTCCGATATGTTCAATAATTCTCGCATTCAAGGCTTTATAGGCAGTTGCGGGATCATTGCCAAAGCCTTCGTTCTGCAAGGTAATACCGGACAGGGCGCCTCCATTGGATTCCAGGTAAAGCTTCAACACTGGAAACTCAACCTGGTCCGGTGGTGCTGATTGCGGTGACGCCTGTGGCATGTTGATACTAAAATCACCTTCCTGGGCCACGATCTTAAACGTCATGACAAAGAAGACCAGCAGCTGGAACACGATATCAATCATCGATGTCATCTGCAGCTCAATCTTGTCCTGCCCGCTACTGGTTGAATGTCGAATTTTCATGATGAACTATTTCACCTGGCTGCGCATTATTGTTTGCTGTTTTATCTACCTACCGGAGATGTACTTTGGTAATCCCTGCCTGCCTTCGGCGCGCAGAGCGAACTTCTCAAAGCCATATTCCTGGCATTTCTTGATCAATCGCTGGACATCTCCTGCGCGAGCCCACTTGTGGGCTCGCACCACGATCGTGGCATCCGAGACCCGGTTCTGGGTAATTTCCAGCGCCCGCGCTTCTCGTCCCAGGATGATCCCCATCCCATCGATGAACATCATCTGCCCACTGACGATAGCTCGACCGTCCTGCGTCAGGTGTACAATCACCTGGTGCTCAAACGGCTTATCAGGTGCCTTGACGAGGGAACTGTCCGGCAACTTAACCTTGTCGTTCTGCTCGGTCTGAGCAAAATTGATAATCACCATGAAAAAGGCGATCAA
>JAZADA010000542.1:0-5780 GCA_036124135.1 Planctomycetota bacterium
TGATCGACCCCCGCGTAGAACTGGAATAACTTGGGATGAATGGTTCTTCCACTGATAATTTAAAGAAGCCAGGCCTCACGACTCCGGTTGACTATGCGCAGTTGCTGACGGAAGCGAGTGAAATTCAGGGAGTTTCGCTCTGGCAGGATGCTTGGCGACGACTCCGGCGCAAACGCATTGCCATGTTATCCCTGGGATTCCTGGTGGTACTGGTCATACTGGCCCTGCTCACCCCATTACTTCCGCTGCAGTCGCCGATTCGGCAGGATGCCCAGGATCGCAAGTTTCAACCTCCGAACTGGCAGGCTGTTAGCTTGCGAGGCCAAAGGCATCATCGCCAGTTGGAAGAATTACAGTCAACCCATGCCACGGCGAAGGGTAAAGCCAGGGAGGAAATTGCCGAACAGATCGGTTACCTGGAATCCCGTGACTACCAGATCAATGTGCTCTGGCATAAGCCGGGTGGACTGACCAGGCTGTTGATTCAGATCCGTATGGCATTGTTCGGCGATTGGGCAATTCCCTCCATTTGTGGCACAGATAATCTTGGCCGTGACGTACTTGCGCGCGTTTGTT
The DNA here is from genome assembly GCA_036124135.1 of Planctomycetota bacterium. GTDB lineage: Bacteria > Planctomycetota > Planctomycetia > Pirellulales > Pirellulaceae > JAZADA01. Next base: position 577 of record JAZADA010000542.1, read on the forward strand.
GGGGAGCACGGGTTTCCCTCGTGGTGGGGGTCGTGGCGACCCTGGTCTCACTACTGATTGGTGTCAGCTACGGGGCCACGGCGGGCTACTTCGGGGGCTGGATTGACAACATCATGATGCGGATCGTTGATGTGATCTATTCCGTACCATTTATCTTCGTCGTTATTTTCCTGATCACGATCCTGACCGAAGATTCCAACAAGGAGCGGTTGATGGCCTATGGAATCGACCAGATCATGATTTTTTATATCGTGATTGGCGCTATCTACTGGCTGACCATGGCTCGCGTGGTGCGAGGCCAGGTGATTTCGCTGAAGAACGAGCAATTTATCGAGGCGGCCCGGACCGTCGGATGCAGTCGCTGGCGGATTATCTTCAGGCACCTGATTCCCAACGTCATGGGAATCGTGCTTATTTATCTCACGCTGACCATTCCCGCCGTGATGCGGTTTGAGGCTTTCCTGTCCTTCCTGGGCCTGGGCGTGCAGCCACCGGATGTTTCCTGGGGTGGCTTGGTGAATGACGGGGTCAACGTGATTACTCCCCTGAAGATCTACTGGTGGCTGATCGGATTTTCCGGTGCCACGCTGGCGTTGACCCTGTTTGCCCTGAATTTCCTCGGAGATGGGCTCCGTGATGCTCTCGATCCACGCATGAAGAACCGGTGATCCCAATCATGACTGACCCGCTACTGAAAGTAACTGACTTGCAGGTGCAGTTTAATACTGAGGATGGAGTGGTGCGCGCCGTTAACGGGATTTCCTTTGACCTGGCTCCCGGAGAAACGCTGGGTATCGTGGGCGAATCCGGATCCGGTAAATCCGTGGCCAACCTCTCCTTGCTGGGTCTGATCCCGCAACCTCCAGGCGAGATCGTCGGTGGACGTGCTGAATTTCGTGGTGAAGACTTGTTGTCCAAATCCCATGCGGAAATGACAGCGGTTCGTGGTAATGACATCGCCATGATCTTCCAGGATCCGATGACTGCCCTGAATCCCTTCCTGACGATCGAGGAGCAACTGAGCGAGGTGACTCGTCTGCACCTGGGCCTTTCTGCCAAGGATGCCCTGGATCATGCCATCGAGATGTTGCAGCGTGTGGGAATCCCGGCACCGGGCAAGCGAGTTTTCGATTACCCGCACCAGTTTTCTGGTGGCATGCGACAGCGCGTGATGATCGCAATGGCTCTTTCCTGCAACCCGGATGTGCTGATCGCGGATGAACCGACCACGGCCCTGGATGTAACCATCCAGGCCCAGATACTCGACTTGATGCGAGACCTGCAGGAAAAGGATGGGACGTCCATTATCCTGATTACCCATGACCTGGGTGTGGTTGCCAGTATTTGTCACCGAGTGCTGGTCATGTACGGGGGGCGTATCGTGGAACGAGCCGACGTGGATTCCCTGTTCAGTCATCCACAGCACCCCTATACCCACGGCCTGCTGCGGTCGGCACCGCGTTGGGACCAGTCCACGCAAGAGAAATTGGTGGCCATTGATGGCCAGCCACCGGATATGGCACAGCTCCCCCCCGGATGTGCCTTTGAGCCACGTTGTCCCTACCGGGTAGATCGTTGCAGGCAAGAATTGCCTGCGCTGCTGCCGGTTGCCGGCCAGGATCCTGGTAACGGCTGTGAAGCGGCTTGTTTCGTCGATGTGAACACGGTCGACCTCGAGGAGTCTGCATCATGAGCCAAGCCGAGACAAACCTGGCTGGAACTGCTACCGCGGACGGCGGTTCGCCCGTCCTGCGCGTGGAAGATTTGAAGATTCATTTTCCCTTTAGCCGTGGAAGTTGGTGGAAGCCACAGCGAGGATTTATTCGCGCGGTGGACGGTATCAGTTTCGAGGTCGCTGATGGCGAAACCCTCGGGCTGGTAGGTGAATCCGGATGCGGCAAGTCTACGACGGCACGCGGGATCGTGAACCTGTTGCGTCCCACGGCCGGAAAGGTATTCCTGGATGGCGAGCGGATTGATCAACTGGATGATCGACAGATGCGAGCGCACCGCCGTAAGGTGCAGATGATTTTCCAGGATCCATTTGCCTCACTGAATCCCCGGATGACCGTTGGTCGGATTATTGCCGAGCCGCTGGAAGTGTACGGTCTTTATGATCGTGACCAGCGGCGATACGAGGTGATGCGGTTGTTGGAACTGGTCGGCTTGAATCCTCGTTTTCTCAATCGCTATCCCCATGAATTTTCAGGAGGGCAGCGGCAAAGAATCGGAATTGCCCGGGCGCTGGCCGTCCAGCCCAAGTTGATCGTCTGTGATGAACCGGTTTCAGCTCTCGATGTTTCGATCCAGGCCCAGGTCATCAACCTGTTAATGGACCTGCAGCAAAAACTGGGTCTGTCCTACGTGTTCATTGCCCACGACCTGGCCGTCATTCGACATATTGCCCATCGGGTTGGCGTGATGTACCTGGGCCGTATTGTCGAACTGGCAGATGCGGACCAACTGTACGAGAATCCTCAACATCCGTATACGCAGGCCCTGTTGTCAGCAGCTCCGGCACCTGATCCCCAGGTTCAGCGTGGTCGGCAACGGGTGTTATTGAAAGGGGAAGTGCCCTCGCCGGATCGCGAATATCCCGGCTGCCCGTTTGCGGATCGCTGCCCGCTGGTGGAAGAACTTTGTCGACAGCAGGTTCCGCAGTTGGCAGGTGAGACCCACCAGGTCTCCTGCCTGAAGGTGTGAGCTTGCTGAAATCAGTGAGCCGTGGGGCGTGATGAAGAACCTGCCATCTCCAATGATTGCAGGTAGTAATTGACTACGTGCTTGAGCGTTTCTTCCTGGCCGGGATGGTAGATGTACAGGCCGCGCAGGTTGGCCAGTTGAGCAGGATCGTGATCTGGCAGGAAGCGAATACCCTGGTTGCGGATTTCGATACGACCCACTTGCCGCCAGGAAAGACGGCGGACTCGCTTGAAAACAAGTTGCCGAATTCCATAGGGGCCAATCTCGTAGGTAACCGGTAACCAGTATCGCCAGGATGCAACGAAAGCTGCGCTTCCAGCCAGTAGTCCCATGCTAAGGCTCTCGGACGCCTGGCCCGTTAGTATCGAGACCAGGACCAACAACAGGATCATTCCGATGGAGCGACGGGGCTGGTCTCGCAGCGGCCAGTTCACCAGTTGTAACTGCAGTGGACCTGTCTCGTCAGTTCGAGCAGGCGAGGAGGCGGTTGTGGATGAAACGTGAGAGTCAACGTCCATAGTCGGTTTCCCCACTTGGTTCCGCGTTGGTGGCCGGACGCCTATTGTAACTTCCCTGGACCAGGAACATCAACGTAAGAAATAAGGCGGTTGCCAGGATACAACTGGTACCGATGCAGACCAGGAAGTAATCCTCCATCAGGAGGGTCAGTGGAGGCGCTTCTGCCTGGGGCACGCGACGCTGCACCGGTCCTTCTCCGGAAGCTTGCTGGCGTGCTGCCTCGACCCATTCCAGCCATTGCTGCTGACGCTTGGAATCCCGCCCGGTATCCTGGACCCCCTGTCGCACCTGCAACAGCACCAGCACGATCGTGCTGATCATGGCAAGATACAGTAGCAACCAGGCCGCGTATTTCCAGTTCACGTGTTTCATGCCTTGGTTATCGTGGAAGGATCGGGCCAACTGCCGTCCAGGAGCAGTTGACGTAGCTTGGGTACCAGTTGCCGGATCGCTCGCGCGCGATGACTGATGACGGATTTGACCTGTTCTCCCAGCTCTCCAAACGTCTTGTGGTATTCCCGGACCTCGAAGTAAGGATCGTAACCAAACCCAGCATGACCGGATGCTGCGAACCGGATTCGGCCATGACAGTAGGATTCCACGGAAATTCGTACGTCACCCGTGGGGTCAGACAAGGCCATGTGGCACGTGTAATGGGCCCCGCGTTTCTCCAGCGGTGTATCACCCAGTTCCGCGATCAGGTGCTGGTTATTAGATTCGTCGGTAGCTCCATCGCCGGAAAAACGTGCCGAGTAAATGCCAGGAGCACCATCCAATGCCCGGACGGAAATGCCGCTGTCTTCGCCCAGTACCCAGTGGCCAAGATGCCGTGCTTGCTGAGTGGCCTTGAGCGCTGCATTGGCAGCAAACGAGTCCCCGTCTTCCACCACGTCCAGGCCACCATCAAAATCAGCCAGGGTGCGTAACTGCAACCCATGGGGCGCCAGTAACTCAACGAGTTCAGCCCCTTTCTTGACATTTCGAGTGCCCAGCACCAGCGTTCGTAGCATTGTCATTCCAGCCTCTCATTCCGGTCAACTCACGGTTTCCCATCATGATGGCGCAGGTCGGGCCGGATGTCTACCTTGTGGCCCCATTTACCTCGTGGCTCTCCTGCAGGGAACGGGCCGCCACGGTGCTACGCTAGGGGTTGGCCTTGGGAACCAGCACCGGCATGGGTTGGAGGTCGAACGGGATACCGTTCAGCATCCTGGGCTTGAGGCCAAGCTGGTTGCTGCCCGGCAGCGTGCGACGTTCGGCTCCGTAAGAACTCATGATCTGGAGGACAGCTGGATCCAGTTGGATCTTGCCATTCGCGTTTTGATTGCCAACCCGGGCGAAGCCACCAATTGTGACGATGCTCTCGTGGCGATCATGAAATACGTACGCTTCCTTGCCCTGGGACCGCAGCATCGAGACGAGGCGAGTCGCATTCTCGGCGGCCTTGACCAGCTTGTCGGTCACCTGGGTAGACTTGATGGCATCGGCCGATGCATTCAGCGTCGTGTCGCCACGGAACGACGCCACGCGCACCGTGTAGAGCGAGGGATTTGACAGCAGGGTATGATCGGCTCGCTTGTTCATGCTGAGCACGAACGGATCGATGCCGGGACGTGTGAAGAATTCCTTGGGAAGCAGTGGGTTACGCGTCACGAATGCCTTGCCCATCGGGCCCTTTTGTTTCTTGAGCGGATTCTTGTTCACGTATTTCTGTACTTCACGCAACATGGCAAATGTCTGGGTGCTGGACTTGTTCTTCTTGAGATCCAGGCATTCAGGTCGCAGGTACTTGATTCGCTCCAGGGTTTTCTTCAAATTTGAATCGTCAATGGAATCGAAGTTGCCAATCAAGACGGCAATTTCCTCGTGCTTGATCGAACGGGCATGCCGCATGCGACGCGGGGCCCCGTACTTGTCCAGGCCCAGTCCCGTTACCGGCTTGGTATAGTCGTATGATTTTTGATGTTGATAGGCCTCGATTT